>NZ_CAJNBJ010000004.1 GCF_905220995.1 Nitrospira defluvii | reverse complement strand
GTCACGGAAATTCTAGCGTAGTGATGTTCCGGCCGTCAGGTCGGCATGTGAGGAGTTGAGCGTGAAAGTCGATCAAAGAATTCGTATCAGGTTGCGCGGATTCGATTACCGCGTGCTTGATCAGTCTGTGGTGGAAATTGTGGAAACGGTCAGGCGTAGCGGAGCGAGGGTGGTGGGTCCGATTCCATTGCCGACTCGCATTGAGAAGTTTACTGTGCAGCGATCGACTCACGTGGACAAGAAGTCTCGGGAGCAGTTCGAGATCCGCACGCACAAGCGCCTTTTGGATATTATGGAGCCGACGCCAGAAACAATGGACTCTTTGATGAAGTTGAATTTGGCTGCTGGCGTGGATGTTGAGATTAAGCTCTGATGGCGTTGTTTTCGATCTTTTTGTGAGCTGACAGGAAAGCTATGACAAACGGATTATTGGGTAAGAAACTGGGGATGACCCAGATCTATGACGAAAGCGTCCTCGCGCCGGTGACGGTCATCGAGGCAGGGCCTTGCCGAGTAGTGTCGTTGAAGACTAGGGAGCGTGACGGCTATGAGGCGGTTCAGCTGTCCTTCGGTGAAGTGAAAGACAGTCGTTTGTCACGCGGCGAGCTTGGGCATTTGAAGAAGAATCAGGCTCCTGCGAGTCGTTGGCTGAGAGAGTTTCCCAAGATGGGTGATGTGGCCGTCGGGGAAACCATTAAGGTTGATATTTTTAAAAAGGGCGACTGGGTGGATGTTGTCGGAGTTTCGAAGGGCAAGGGCTTTCAGGGTGTTGTGCGGAGGCACAATTATGCTGGTGGTCCGGAGACTCATGGATCTATGTTTCATCGAGCTCCAGGATCGATTGGTGCGAGCTCGTATCCTTCTCGTGTTTGGAAGAATAAAGCATTGCCTGGTCATATGGGGGATGAGCGAGTGACTGTTCAGCGCCTAAAAGTAGTTGAAGCTCGTCCAGACGAAAACCTGTTGTTTGTCCGCGGAGCAGTGCCCGGTGGTGTAAATGGGCTCCTGGTTGTGCGGAAGTCTAAGAAGAGTTGATCTATGCCGATCGTTGATGTGGTAGACACGAAGAAGAAGAAAATAGGGACTGTGGATTTGCCGAACGAAGTGTTTGGCTGTAAGCCCCATGGTTCACTTGTTCACGAAGCAGTGGTCATGCAGCGTGCCTGCGGTCGTCAGGGAACTGCCTCGACCTTGCGACGCGGAGAAGTCAGCGGCTCGGGCAAGAAGCCTTGGAAGCAAAAGCATACGGGCCGCGCCCGCGCGGGATCGCTCCGCTCACCCGTTTGGCGGCATGGTGGCACGGTCTTTGGGCCAAAGCCAAGAAGCTATGCTGTCGGGATGCCCAAGAAAAAATATCGCGCAGCGATTCAGAGCGCCCTGTCGGCTAAGGTGTCAGAAGGTGGTGTCATTGTGGTCGCGGAATTGGTTATTGCTGAGGCTAAAACAAAGCTCTTGGCAGCTGCCTTGGCGCAACTCGAAATTGGTGGTCATGCATTGCTGGTGGTTGGGGATCAAAATTCCCACGTAGTTCAAGCTGGAAAGAATCTTTCGAATGTGACGGTCCTGCGTCCAGAGGATCTCAATGTCTATGACGTGCTGCGATGTCGCTCGCTCGTGATTCCTCAGGGGGAGTTGGATCGAGTGAAGGAGGTGTGGTCATGAAGGGCGACCTCCATCAAGTGCTGATTCAGCCATTATTAACCGAAAAGATTACCGCCCTTCGAGAGCAGAGCAACACAGTCGGGTTCTTGGTTCATCCAGGCGCCAATAAAATTCAGATAAGGCAGGCCGTCGAATCACTTTTGAAGGTGAAGGTTGCCAGGGTCAATGTTGTCAATATTCGTGGCAAGGTGAAGCGTCTGGGCCGATTCGTTGGTCGGCGTTCGGATTGGAAGAAAGCCTTTGTTACGTTGAGGGAAGGCGAGAAGTTAGAGCTTTTCGAAAGCGTTTAAACTGCTCGGTAAAGTGAGAATCAGCTATGCCACTTAAGGTTTACAAGCCTACATCGCCTGGGCGTCGCGGAATGACCGCTCTCCGGGACGAAGAGCTCACCAAGAAGAAGCCTGAAAAATCGTTAACCGGGTTTCATCTCAGAACCGGTGGGCGGAATAATGATGGCCGTCAAACGATTCGTTTCCGTGGCGGGGGGCATAAGCGCCTCTATCGGCAAATAGATTTTCGTCGGGACAAGTCTGGTATCCCGGCGAAAGTGGCCGCCATTGAGTACGATCCTAATCGTTCTTCGCGGATCGCGTTGTTGCACTATGTCGATGGTGAGAAGCGGTACATTCTGGCGCCTGTGGGTCTGTCGATAGGAGATACGATTCAGTCAGGCGACGGCGCAGAGGTGAGGCCTGGCAATGCTCTTCCCTTGGTCAGTATGCCGCTCGGTACTACCATTCACAATATCGAATTGAAGCCTGGCAAAGGCGGCCAGCTCATTCGCAGTGCAGGTGGTTCGGCGCAAGTGATGGGGCGGGATGGTGCGTATGTTCAGATTCGCCTGAAATCTGGAGAGATGCGCAAAATCTTGTCAACCTGTATGGCCACTGTTGGCCAGGTCGGCAATGTGGATCACGAAAATGTCATCGTTGGGAAGGCTGGTCGCTCGCGCTGGAAGGGAAAGCGGCCCCATGTGCGCGGGGTGGTCATGAACCCTGTCGACCACCCGCACGGTGGTGGTGAGGGGAAATCCGGGCAAGGAAACCCGCATCCTGTCTCTCCGTGGGGTACCCCCACCAAGGGGTATAAGACACGAAAGAACAAGGCGACTGATAAGTTCATCATTGCGCGCAGGAAGAAGTAGGAGCGGAAGATGCCTCGTTCAATTACTAAGGGCCCGTTCGTAGACGATCATCTGTTGAAAAAAGTTGAGCAGATGAATCAGTCCAAGGACCGTAAGCTGATCAAGACCTGGTCTCGGCGCTCAACGGTCATTCCGGACATGATCGGTCACACCTTCGCGGTCCACAATGGAAAGAAGTTTATTCCAGTGTTTGTCACGGAGAATATGGTTGGCCATAAGCTGGGGGAATTCGCGCCTACCCGCTTTTTCAAAGGACACGGGCAGGCGAAGACAGAGAAGGCAGTGGCGTTAAAGTAAGTAATAGTTGGCCCGATGAGGGTCGGCGGGTGTGGGTGGAGAGTCAGCTATGGCAGAAGCAAAAGCAAATTTACGATTCGTCCGAGTAACGCCGAGAAAAGCCCGGGTTGTGATCGACATGATTCGAGGGCAGCAAGTGCCCATGGCTCTGGCTATGTTGCGGCATACCCCTAAGCATGCCGCACGGGTAATTGAGAAATTGTTGCGATCCGCCGTCGCGAATGCCGAACAAAAAGAGTTGGGTGATAGCGATGACATGTGGGT
The DNA here is from genome assembly GCF_905220995.1 of Nitrospira defluvii. Taxonomy (NCBI): domain Bacteria; kingdom Pseudomonadati; phylum Nitrospirota; class Nitrospiria; order Nitrospirales; family Nitrospiraceae; genus Nitrospira; species Nitrospira defluvii. The sequence continues at coordinate 44,002 of NZ_CAJNBJ010000004.1, read as the reverse complement.
GTCACAAGCCGTCGTCAATTGCGGCCCTATTTATAAGCGCTTTAGGGCAAGATCGATGGGACGTGCGAATTCGATTCAAAAACGCACCAGCCATATTACGATCGCTGTAGCCGCTCCGGGCACCGCTCAGAATAGCTAACGCTTTTACATTTAGACTGAGGGTTATTCTTCATGGGTCAGAAGACACATCCAATTGGTTACCGCATTGGCTACAACTATACCTGGAGTTCCCGGTGGTATGCCGATAAAGACTACGCCAAGTTGTTGCACCAGGACATCAAGATAAGAAAGATGGTGAAAGCAAAGCTTTACCATGCTGGCGTTGCTAAGGTCGAAATCGAGCGTTCCGGCGATCAGACTCGAGTGATCATTCACACCGCTCGACCCGGCATCATCATTGGCCGCAAGGGCGCGGAGGTCGATAAGCTTAAGGCGGCATTGGAGAAGGAATACGCCGGTCAGGCTTATATTACCGTCAAGGAGATAAAAAAGCCTGAGCTCGACGCCCAATTGGTTAGTGAGAATGTTGCCACTCAGTTAGAAAAGCGCGTTGCGTTTCGGCGGGCTATGAAACGAAGTGTGCAGTCTGCGCTAAGGCTCGGGGCGCAAGGTATCAAAATCATGGTTGCTGGGAGATTGGGTGGTGCCGAAATCGCTCGTACCGAATGGTATCGTGAGGGCCGTGTCCCGCTTCACACCCTTCGGGCCGAGGTCGATTACGGCTTCGCCGAGGCTCATACTACCATGGGGCAGATCGGGGTGAAGACCTGGATCTATAAGGGTGAAATGCTGCCCGCCCTTCAATTGAAGCCAGATGCCACCCTTGGCCGGCTAGGCTAAAGAACTTTGACAAGGAAAAGGTGGGTTTGTGTTAGCGCCAAAGAAAGTTAAGTTTCGGAAAATGCAGAAAGGCCGCATGCGGGGGAAAGCCTACCGGGGCGGGGCAATCACGCTGGGTGAGTTCGGGTTAAAAGCACTTGAGCCGGGGTGGGTCACGAGTCGCCAGATTGAAGCCGCTCGTATCGCCATCACGCGTTTTGTGAAGCGTGGCGGACAGGTGTGGACGAGGATTTTCCCGGACAAGCCTATTACAAAGAAGCCGGCCGAAACTCGTATGGGTAAGGGCAAGGGAAACCCTGAGTATTGGGTGGCTGTGGTGAAGCCGGGCCGCATCATGTATGAGATGAGCGGGGTGGCTCCGGATATTGCGAAGCAGGCCCTGCGGTTAGCTTCTTACAAGCTGCCGATTGCGACGAAATTCGTTATCCGCGGTGAATTTCAGTAACCTGTAGTTCCGTGTGAGTGGTGATGTGATGGATGTGAAAGATCTCAGTGCGCTCTCAATTGAAGAGTTGACACAGAAGGAAAAGCAGCTGCGACAAGAGCTCTTTAATTTTCGATTTCAGCTCGGCATTGGTCGACTTGAAAATCCTATGCAAGTTCGCGCAACCAAGCGTGACATCGCACGGGTGAAGACAGTCAAGCGCCAGTTGGAATTGCTGCAGGGACAGACCGGTCAAGCGGTCGAGAAGTAAGAGAGAAAGGTCGTATGAAGGAAAGTCAAGAGCATCGACGTCAATGGTACGGAAATGTCGTCAGTAACAAGATGAATAAAACCGTCGTTGTTGCCGTCGAGCGATCGGTCATTCATCCAGTGTATAAGAAGGTTCTCCGCCGGGTCACGAAGCTAAAGGCCCATGATGAGGGGAATTTGTGTAAAGTCGGGGACCGAGTTGAGTTGAGCGAAACGCGCCCAATCAGCAAGGACAAGCACTGGCGCGTTGTGCGCGTCATGGTCAAGGGCCAACCGGAAAAGTAACCGCGGATCACACTTCATCAGCCGAGGGATCGCACTCTTCGGCAGTGAGTAGGGCAGGGCATGATTCAGAATTACACATACATGGATGTGGCCGATAATTCCGGCGCGAAGCAAGTCATGTGTTTTCACGTTCTTGGTGGAACCCGGCGTCGGTATGGGTCGCTTGGGGATATCGTGGTAGTAGCTGTGAAGGAAGCAATTCCGCAGGCGGGTGTCAAGAAGGGCGATGTCAGTCGAGCCGTCATTGTGCGGACGACCAAAGAAGTGCGTCGGGATGATGGTTCGTACATCAAATTTGACCGTAACGCCTGTGTGTTGATTAATGCCCAAGGAGAGCCTGTAGGAACACGCATTTTCGGCCCAGTGGCTCGTGAACTTCGCTGGAAGAAGTTCATGAAAATTATTTCGCTTGCGCCGGAAGTCCTGTAGTCGACGGAAGAAAGGTTCTGGTAGGGATGGCACGAATCAAAACAAAAATTCGCAAGGGCGACACTGTAGTCGTGACAACCGGTCGCGAGCGAGGGAAGTCCGGCAAAGTGCTGTCGGTCGATACCGTGAACGGCAAGGTGCTCGTAGAGAAGCTCAACATGATCAAGCGTCACACGAAGCCTAACCAAAAGTTGCGGCAAGGTGGGATACTTGAGCGTGAAGCACCTCTGTCTATTTCCAATGTCATGTTTTTGTGTCCAGTAACGAAGAAACCTACTCGGTTGGGGATCAAGCGCCAAGAAGATGGGCGACGGATCAGGCTGAGTAAGAAGTCAAAAGAAACTGTCGAATAGTCGGAACAGGAAAACGTTCATGGCAAAAGTAGAGAAGGGTAAGGGCGGAAAGGGAGCTGCGCCCAAATCGTCCAGCAAGAAAGAAGTGACTTCGCCTGAAGTGTCCCGGGATGCGGGCACTGAACATCAGTTCTCTCCGAGGCTGAGGGATACCTATCGTGAGCAGGTGATTCCAGCTCTGATGAAAGAATTTGGCTATGGCAATCTGATGCAAGTGCCACGGCTCGACAGAATTGTCTTAAACGTCGGCATGGGCGAGGCGATCCAGAATGTGAAATTGCTGGAGAGTGCCGCTACCGAACTGGGGATTATCACAGGGCAAAAACCTATAACTACGAGAGCGAAGAAGGCGATCGCCGGCTTTAAACTACGTCAAGGGATGCCGATTGGAGCCAAGGTCACCCTTCGAAGCCGAAGGATGTGGGAGTTTCTGGATAGACTGATTACCCTCGCGCTTCCGCGCATTCGTGATTTTCGTGGGATTTCCCCTAAGGCCTTTGATGGTCGTGGCAACTACACTCTTGGATTGAAGGAACAGTTAATTTTTCCTGAGATTGAATATGATAGTGTCGCCTCCATTCATGGGATGGATATTACCATCGTCACGACCGCTCGGACGAATGATGAAGGGAAGGCGCTGTTAAAGCACCTTGGCATGCCGTTTCGTGCGTAGCCGTCATGAACAGCTTTTCCAAAATTCCGTAGGGCGCGATTAAGGGGGGTTGCGTGTCAAGATTAGCGCTAAAGAATAAGGCGGCAGTCAAAGCAAAGTTTTCGTGCCGCGATTATCACCGATGTGGTATTTGCGGGAGGGTGCGAGGTTTCTTGCGCCGGTTTCGCATGTGCCGTATTTGTTTTAGATTTTTGAGCCTCAAGGGAGAGATCCCTGGGGTACGTAAGTCGAGTTGGTAATCCCCGCAGAGGAGTAGGCTGTGGCCTGTAAGGGTAGAAGAGGAATTCATGATTACTGATCCCATTGCTGATTTGTTGGTGCGTCTCGGGAATGCCGCTCGCCGTCGCCAAGATGTCGTCAAGGTCCCGGTTTCCAAGGTGAAGCGGCAGATTCTCAATATTCTGGGGAGGGAAGGCTTTATCCTAGGCTACGATGAGCAAAAGGAAAAGGGTTTGCCGATCTTCTCAGTTCAGCTTCGGTATGTTGATGAAGCGCGCCCGATGATTACCGGAATGCGGAGAATCAGTAAGCCTGGTCGTCGCGTGTATGTGGGAAGAGACGATGTCCCAAAAGTCAGGAATGGGATAGGGGTGGCTGTTATCTCCACCTCCAAGGGTCTCATGACCGATACTGATTCCAGGCGAGCAGGGTTGGGTGGAGAGGTTCTTTGTTCTGTGTGGTAAGCAGGAACTTGACGCGGAGTACTAACTTGGTCGTTGAAACGTAACGGGGATCGTATGTCGAGGATTGGGCGGAAACCTATTTCAGTGCCAACCGGGGTAGATGTTAAAGTTGCCGGTCGTGTTGTGTCGGTCAAGGGGCCAATGGGAAAGCTTGACTGGCGATTAGCCGATGGCTTGAATGTTGCTGTGAACGAGGGGCATCTTGTCGTCAATCGATCGGGCGACGCGAGGGAACTTCGGGCCATGCATGGCTTGGTTCGCGCTGAGCTCAGCAATATCATTCAAGGCGTGACCAAGGGTTACGAAAAGGCGTTAGAAATCACAGGTGTTGGGTACAAGGCTCAGCTTCAGGGCCGAGAAATGAGTTTTAATGTCGGGTATATCAACCCCGTGACCTATACCGTCCCTCAGGGAATTGATGTCAAAGTCGACAAGCAGACACTGATTTCCATTCGCGGAATTGACAAGCGTCTGGTCGGGCAGGTCGCCGCAAATATTCGATCGATTAAACCCCCTGACGTGTACAAGCAGAAGGGCATTCGGTACGCCGGCGAAGTCTTGAGGAAAAAGGCCGGCAAAACCGGCAAATAGAGGCATTTCATGAATACCCAAGAGAAAAATAGAAAACTAGCCCGGCGGAAACAGCGAGTCCGAAAATCTGTGGTTGGGACGAGCGATCGTCCGCGTCTGAATGTATTCCGCAGCCGCGCTCATATTTATGCGCAAATCATTGATGACCTTCGTGGTCACACAGTCGCGGCAGCGTCGACCCTGGATGAATCATTGCGCCAATCAGTGAAGTCGACTGGAGGGATTGAGGGAGCGAAGGCCGTTGGAAAGCTGATCGCCGAACGCGCAAAAGCAGCCAAGGTCTCCACGGTTGTTTTTGACCGAGGGGGTCGATTATACCATGGACGCGTGAAGGCCTTGGCCGATGCCTCTCGTGAAGGAGGCCTTCAGTTTTAGGTGAACCTTATGTCTAGCAAGCTGCCGATCTCCATTCATTGGTAGCAAATGAGACGACCTAAAGGAGAATGACGTTGTGCGAGTGAATCCGGAAGATTTAAGCTTAAAAGACAAGGTGGTATTTATCAACCGCGTCGCAAAAGTTGTCAAGGGCGGTAAGCGCTTCAACTTTTGCGCACTGGTCGTAGTCGGCGATGGCCAAGGGTATGTCGGCGTTGGCAAAGGAAAGGCGGCCGAAGTTCCAGTTGCTATTTCAAAGGCGGTTGAGCAGGCCAAGAAACATTTGGTGAAGGTCCCAATCAAGGCCGGTACGATTCCCCATGAAGTGCACGGACTTTTTGGCGCTGAACACGTACTCTTGAAACCGGCTGCGGATGGGACCGGCATTATTGCCGGGGGTGCCGTTCGTGCCGTCGTCGAGCTTGCCGGAGCCCACAACATTATTGCGAAGACTCTTGGAAGGGGCAACCCCTTCAACGCCGTCAGAGCGACTCTTAACGGGCTGCAACAGCTGTGCGATCCGCAGGAAATTATGCGACTTCGGCGCACACTTGGCAGCGAAGCGCAGGTGCATGTCTAATGACTACTGAAAAGAAATCCCCAGGGGCTCAACAGAGCCTTCGTATCACCCTAAAGCGCAGTCCAATCGGAACGCCCTACAAACATCGCTTGGTCCTCAGAGGACTGGGGTTGAGGAAACTCAATGCCACCGTTCTCAGACCAGCAAGCGACCAAGTCAAAGGTATGATCGCCAAGGTAGGCTATTTACTGGAAGTGAGTCCCCAATGAAGTTGCATGATCTTGCTCCCTCCCGTGGGGCGAAGCACAAAAGAAAACGGATTGGACGCGGGCCTGGATCTGGCCATGGGAAAACCGCTACCAAGGGGCACAAGGGATTAAAAGCCAGGTCCGGCGGTGGGAAGCGCCCGGGATTTGAGGGCGGCCAGATGCCGTTGATCCGTCGTGTCCCTAAGTATGGCTTCACCAATCAATTTCGCACAGAATACACGATCATTAATTTAAAAAGTTTGGCTGGTCTCGAAACGACTGAAGCCATTACGCCCCAACTCTTGATGAATGAAGGCCTTGTTCGACGCAAAGGAGAGCTGATTAAGATCCTGGCCCAGGGTGAGCTCACAAAGCCACTTGTGATCCAGGCTCATAAATTCAGCAAATCAGCGGAGGCAAAGATTCAGGCAGCCGGGGGGAGGGCCGAGGTCATTCCCTGTGTTTGAGCGTTTGCTAGCCAGTTTCCAAAACATTTTCAAGATTCCTGAGCTCCGTACGCGCGTACTGTTCACGCTTGGTATGCTGATTGTCTACCGCGTCGGCGCTCATATTCCTACGCCTGGGATCAATGGCGAAGCCTTGTCTGATTTCCTTCAGAAGCAAGGTGGAGCGTTGCTTGGTTTCTTGGACATTTTTTCTGGAGGGTCCCTGTCGAGGTTGACGATCTTTGCCCTGGGCATTATGCCCTACATCAGTGCTTCGATCATTCTTCAACTACTCACTGTTGTCATCCCCCATTTATCAAAGTTGGCGAAAGAGGGAGAGCGCGGGCGAAAGAAAATTATTCAATATACCCGTTTTGGGACAATCGTCATTGCCTTGATTCAGGGGTTTGGCATAGCGGTAGGACTCGAGCAGATGAACCAAGGGGCTTTTGTCCTGAGCCCAGGTTGGGGGTTCCGTTTTATGACAGTCATCACCCTCTGCGCGGGAACGGGATTTTTGATGTGGTTGGGCGAGCAGATCACCGAACGGGGTATCGGGAACGGGATTTCCTTGATTATTTTTGCAGGCATTGTCGCAAGACTGCCTGCGGCCGTGGCCCAGACGTTTGATTTATACAAGGTTGGGCAGTTGAGCTTTCCGTTGTTGGTGGCCTTGACCGTCGTGATGTTCGGCGTTGTTGCGGCTATCGTGTTTTTGGAGAGTGGTCGCCGAAAAGTTCCGGTTCAATATGCCAAGCGTGTCATAGGACGAAGAGTATATGGTGGACAGAGCACGCACATCCCGCTCAAAATCAACACGGCTGGGGTGATTCCTCCTATCTTTGCATCCTCCATTATTGCCTTTCCCGCAACTATTGCCGGGTTTTTTGAAACCCCATGGATCAAGGCGATTGGGTCGCAACTTGCTCCCGGTTCCCTATTGTACACTCTGATGTACGTTGGTCTGATAGTGTTTTTCTGCTTCTTTTACACCGCCGTCGTGATGAATCCTGTTGATATGGCTGACAATCTCAAGAAGTATGGGGGATTCGTGCCGGGAATTAGGCCCGGCCAGCGAACGTCCGACTATATTTATTCGGTGCTCACGAAAATTACGTTTGCGGGGGCCATCTATTTAGCGATCGTGTGTGTCATTCCGGAATTCCTGATCTACAAATTGAATATGCCATTTTACTTCGGGGGCACCTCCCTCTTGATTGTGATCGGAGTGGGGTTGGATACCGCTCAGCAGATTGAATCCCATCTCTTGAACCGAAACTACGATGGGTTCCTCCAAAAGGGAAAACTCCGGGGTCGCACGACCTAAGGCCATTCGCATGCGAATCGTATTTCTTGGTGCTCCAGGTGTCGGCAAGGGAACTCAGGCTGATCGAGTCACGGCTCAATTCGGTTGGCCGAAGATCTCTACTGGGGACCTGTTGCGCGAGGCAGTCCGCAATCAGACGCCACTAGGGCTAGAAGCAAAAAAAAGTATGGACGCCGGCAAGCTCGTACCGGACACGGTGGTTATCGGAATGGTTCGAGAAAAGTTGGCGGATGGCTCCTGTAAAAACGGCTTTGTTCTCGATGGATTCCCCCGAACCGTTGCGCAAGCTGAAGAGTTGAGTACTATCATGCGCGAGAAGGGGTTGAAACTCGATCGTGTCGTGAATTTTCGAGTTTCCAGGAAGGATGTTGTCCAGCGACTGAGTGGCAGACGCAGTTGCCAAAAATGCCAGAGCGTGTTCCATGTAGACTTTGCACCACCAAGGGTTGACGGGCAATGCGATCGATGTGGCGGGAGTCTCGTCCAGCGGAGTGATGATAAACCAGAAACGATCGAAGCCCGATTGAAGGTGTATGACGAGCAAACGGCGCCCTTGATCTCGTATTACGAGGAGAAGGGTAACTTAAGCCATCTCGATGGTGCCGGTCGGATGGATCAAGTATACGGCAGACTATCTACCCTGCTCGCCGGGCTTGGCGCTCAATGATCGTATTTAAAACTCCGGATGAGGTCGCCGTAATGGCGCAGGCCTCCCGGGTTGTCGCGGAGGTCTTGGAGTTACTGAAAGAGCAGGTTGTCCCGGGAATCACCACCGATGATCTGGATCGTATGGCTGAAGAGGCCATTCGTGCCAGAGGGGCGATACCGGCCTTTAAGGGCTATCGCAACTACCCCAAGACCCTTTGTGCCTCAGTCAATGAACAGGTGGTGCACGGCATTCCTTCGAAGCGCAAGTTGAAAGAAGGCGACATTATTGGGTTAGACCTCGGAGCGATTGTCTCTGGCTTTTATGGGGATTCTGCCGTTACGGTCCCTGTAGGGATGGTGAATTCTGAGGCGTTGCGCTTGATTCAGATCACCAAGGACTCGATGTACAGAGGGATTGCCAAGGCCGTGGTCGGGAATCGGCTCTCTGATGTGTCTCATGCTATACAAACTCATGTAGAGCAGGCAGGGTTTGCAGTAGTGACGGAATTTGTCGGTCATGGTATAGGAAGGCAACTCCATGAGGAACCCCAGGTTCCCAATTACGGACGTCCTGGACAGGGGCCCCGACTACAGGTTGGAATGGTGCTCGCCATTGAGCCGATGGTGAACATGGGCGGGAGTGCGGTTCGTATTTTGGAAGACCGATGGACGGCAGTGACCGAGGATGGACGCTTGTCGGCTCATTTCGAGCACACAATCGCCATTCAGCCAAGTGGGCCTGCCAGAATTCTTTCACAATTGTCACAATAAGACGGGGAGGTTTGCCAATACGTGCCCAAAGAAGATGTTATAGAAGTGACCGGCACGGTAGCTGAAACGCTTCCGAACGCAATGTTCCGCGTAGAGTTGGAGCATGGTCATCGCATTTTGGCGCACATTTCAGGAAAAATGCGGATGCATTTTATCCGTATCCTTCCCGGCGATAAGGTGACGGTACAGTTATCGCCCTATGACCTAACACGGGGCAGAATTACTTATCGCTTCAAGTAGTGGAGAAATGGAATTGCTATGAAGGTCAAGTCGTCAGTGAAGCCGATTTGTGCGAAATGCAAAGTCGTCCGTAGGCGAGGCGTCGTGCGCGTGTTGTGCGCAAACCCTCGCCATAAACAGCGGCAGGGATAGCTCCAGGTGGACTGCCTCGTCTCGAGCTGTTTGCAAAGATCTGGTGCCATTTGACGAAATGCGCAGGAATGCGGCACTGGGCGAGCCAGTCTATGATGCGGGTGAGCGGGGGAATTAGGGGGTAATTATGGCACGTATTGCTGGCGTAGATTTGCCAAAAGACAAGCGGATCGAAATCGGGTTGACCTATGTGTATGGAATCGGGCGGGTTGCGGCCCGAGAGATTCTCAAGAAGGCCGGGGTCGATGGCTCGATTCGCGTGAAAGATGTCAGTGAGGACAAGATCGTGAAGATTCGAGAAGTCATTGAACGTGACTACCGGGTCGAAGGCGACTTGCGCAAAGAAGTCTCCATGAACATCAAGCGATTAGTCGATACCGGAACGTTTCGCGGACTCCGGCATCGCAAAGGATTGCCTGTTCGCGGACAGCGGACGAAAACCAATGCGCGAACCCGTAAGGGTAGACGTGCTGGTGTGGGAAGCAAGCCACAAAAGCCCGCAGGTTCCAGAGCGTAACAGGGTAGAACGATCAGGCGCCATGCGCTGAGGGAGATGCTATGAGTGTGAAGAAGGGGAAGAAGAAGGAACGCAAGATTGTCCAGAGCGGGGTGGCGCACGTCCAGGCATCGTTCAATAACACGATCGTGACCATTACCGATATGAGCGGCAACACGGTGGTTTGGGCCAGCTCGGGAAATCAAGGATTTAAGGGATCACGTAAGAGCACGCCGTTCGCGGCTCAGCGAGCGGGAGAGGCCGCGGCAAGGAAAGCGATGGAGAACGGGATGCGCCAGGTTGATGTGTATGTCAACGGGCCAGGCGCAGGACGAGAATCCGCCATTCGTTCGCTGCAGAGTGCAGGACTGCGGATTAATTTGATTCGCGACGTCACGCCGATTCCTCACAACGGATGTCGACCTCCGAAGCGTCGGCGTGTCTAGGGCAGTCTTACCGCGTAAAAATACAGTCGTTGCCGGTTCAGTCGTACGTACGTTGTTGAGGTAGAGGAGGGGTAGTAGCGTGGCAAAATATAGTGGACCTGTCTGCCGCTTGTGTCGGAGAGAGGGAGAAAAGCTCTTCTTGAAGGGGTCTCGTTGCATGACCGAGAAGTGCGCCATTGAGCGCCGGAGTTATCCCCCTGGGCAGCATGGTCAGGCTCGCCAGCGGACATCCGACTACAGTCTGCAGTTGCGCGAGAAACAGAAATTGAAAAGAATTTATGGACTTCAAGAATGTCAATTCCGCGGCATCTTTGAGCGGGCTGAGCGTCAAGCTGGCGTGACGGGCGATACCCTGTTGCGTTTGCTGGAATGCCGACTGGATAACGTCGTATATCGGCTTGGTTTCGGTGCCTCAAGAAAAGAGGCCAGGCAGTTGGTGAATCATGGCCACCTGATGCTCAATGGGCGCAAGGTGAAGGCACCCGGTGCCCTTGTGAAAGCCGGGGATTCGATTGAAGTTCGACAGAAGAGCCGGGAGTTGCTCCCCATTCAGGGCGCATTGGCAGCCGTTGATGGCCGTGGTATTCCGGAATGGCTGGAATTGGACAGGGCGGGGTGTAAGGGGACCATCCGGTCTTTGCCCACCAAGGAGCACATCGTGCTGCCGGTCAACGAACAGATGGTCGTTGAACTCTATTCACGGTAGGAACCCATGGTTGGTCTGCTGACTTCCGTCACCATGGCTGAACGATATATGGGCACACACGAGTTAATGAAGGGGGAGTCATGATTAAAGCGATGAAAGACTTTCAGATCCCCATGCGGGTGGAAGTCGACAAGGACACTCTTTCCCCGACATTCGGCAGATTTACGACCGAGGCATTTGAGCGAGGATTCGGCACAACGGTGGGGAATTCTCTGCGCCGTGTGCTGTTGTCTTCTCTGACAGGGGCTGCAGTTACAACCGTCAAGATTGAAGGCGTGTTACACGAATTCTCCACCATTCCTGGGGTTACTGAGGACGTCACGACGATTATTTTGAATGTGAAAAGTCTTCGACTGGCCTTGCAGGGTGACAAGCCGAAGACGATTCGCCTGAAGAAGAAGGGACCAGGGGAGGCCAAAGGGTCCGATATTACTCACGACGGGGATGTGGCTATCCTCACGCCAGATCTCCATATTGCCACGCTCGACAAGGATGCCGCGCTCGATATGGAGATGACCATTAAGCATGGTCGAGGGTTTGTCCCGGCGGAGCGGAACAAGGAAGAGGGGTTGCCGATTGGGGTTATCGCAATCGATTCGATTTTCTCTCCGATCAAGCGAGTCAACTTTCATGTTGAGAACGCCCGTGTCGGCCGCATGACCGATTACGACAAGTTGACTCTTGAAATCTGGACGGATGGGACGATCTCACCGCGGGATGCGTTGTCCAACGCAGCGGGCATTCTTCGCGAGCATCTCGATATCTTCATCAATCCCGAGGAGCGGACTGATGCGAAGCCCGCTGCGGGCGGTGAAGATCTGTCCGATGAAGTGAATAAGAATCTCTATCGTAGCGTGAACGAGCTCGAGTTGTCCGTTCGGGCAGCCAATTGCCTGAAGAATGCGAATATCAAAACGATTGCCGATTTGGTACAGAAGACTGAAGCCGAAATGTTGAAGACAAAGAATTTTGGCAAAAAGTCGCTCAATGAAATCAAGGAAATCCTGACTGAAATGGGACTGAGCCTTGGAATGAAAGTAGACGCCTTGCCGTCCGGCGATGCGGGCGTGCGTTCAGAGTAAGAAAGGAACAGGACTACCGTGCGCCACAAAAAGAAGGGTCGACAGCTCGGACGTCAAACCAAACACCGATGGGCTCTGTTCCGGAGTCTTGTGACCTCGCTGTTAGAGCAGGAACGGATCGAAACCACGGAAGCGAAGGCGAAAGAAATTCGCGGGTTCACCGATCGGATGATTTCCCTCGGGAAAGAGGGAAGTTTACCTGCTCGTCGGCGTGCCCTCAGCTTCTTGCGCAGCAAGGCTGTGGTGTCAAAATTGTTCAGTGACGTCGCGTCTCGATTCCGTGATCGCCCAGGTGGCTACACGCGGATCATCCGCACACGTCGTCGGATTGGCGATGCGGCAGAGATGGTAGCTATTGAACTCGTGACCAGGCCGGAGAAGCCAAAAGCCGTGTCGTCCACTGATGTTGCGGCGACAGAGAAAAAAGAGACGGCCGATAAGTCGACTGCTCCTGCAGAAAACTAAACGCAAACGTGCCACGGCGGCCGTTGAAGTCGCCGTGGCCTGTGATCCTTCCAGTTCTTCTTCCCCTCCGCCGCTCAATCATTTTCCCCGCTGAGTGCCAGGTGCTTTGTTTACTTGGACTTCCTGGAATGCTACTATCATGCCACCAGGCTCTTGGCTGGGAAGCTCTTTAAATTATGGGCTTTTTTCCATGTGGGAACGTTGGGTTCGACGAGGTCTCCTCACACTCAGTGTGGTTTTGGCGGCATTTCTCGGATTTTTGCTCATCACACGCTCGAATCCCGGTGCATCGTCACGATCAGTTACTCCTGTCGGCAAGGAGGCAGCCGACGCCAGGATCCAGGATTTCACCTTTACCCAGACCAAAGGCGACCTGGTTCAGTGGAAGGTGCAGGCGGAACAGGCTCGTTTGTACGAAAAGGAGAGCCGGGCTGTCCTGAGCAACGTGCACATCACACTCTATGGGGTTCAGGGGAAAGAGTTGACCTTGTCAGGCGACGAAGGCACGCTGGATACTCAAAGTAAAAACTTTCAGCTTTCAAACAAAACCACGCCGATTGTGGTTGAAATGCAAAGTGGCTATACCATTCAGACAAATCATCTTGCGTGGACGGATGCGCGGCATGAAATCCAAACTCCAGACCATGTCACGATTCAAGGGCATGGATTGCAAGTTACCGGCAGAGGGTTATTGGGGAAAATGGACACGGAGGAATTCCAGGTCTTGGATGATGTACGGGTGGATGTGGTGCCTGCTTCTTAGTGGCGGAATTGTCGTTCCGCTGGTGCATGGCGCCGACACTCGACCGTCCAAAGAGCCTGCGGGCAACGCCGCACCCACGACGATCACTTCTCGAACCATGACCGTCAGCAATCAAGAAAACACGGCAATTTTTGATGGGTCTGTGGTTTTGACTCGGGGGCGACTGGTCGTGCATTCCGATCACATGGTGGTATCGTTTCATCCCAGCCGGAACGGTGCCGAAAGCAGAAACCCCGCGGGTGCAACGAGTGCAAAGCTGCCGCCCAGTGTGCGTGCCACTGGCCAAGACCAAAAAGATCGGGACACCGCCCCGGCTGTGTCTGAGCGCAGTATTCGAATGGTCGAAGCCACGGGGCGGGTAAACATCCAAAAAGAAGATGGCCATGCTACGTGCCAAAGAGCTGTGTATTACGAAGATCAGAAGAAGATTGTCCTGACGGGTGATCCGGTCGCCTGGCAGAAGGGGACTCGTGTCTCAGGGAAGCAGATCATCATGTTCCTGGATGAAGATCGTAGTGTCGTCGAGGGCGACTCCCGTGTAATTATCGAGGGCGAAAGCGGTGGCAAGCGGTGATCGACATGAAGGCCGTGAATCACCTCTCGCGGGACACGAGTACTGTTTCCGCCGGAGTGCCGGAGCGACTGGCTGCCAGCGGGCTCGTGAAGAGTTTTCGCGGACGAAAAGTCGTCAAAGGTGTCTCGCTCGACGTACAGGCCGGTGAGGTGGTTGGACTGCTTGGGCCGAACGGCGCGGGAAAGACTACGATCTTCGATATGATGGTGGGCCTGTGTCAGCCGGATGAGGGGACAATCGCCCTAAGCGGGAGCGAGATTACCGATTTGCCGATGTATCGACGGGCCAGGCGGGGAATCGGCTACCTCCCGCAGGAGTCCTCGGTGTTCCGTCGGTTGTCGGTGGAGCACAATATCCTTGCGATTCTCGAGATGCTGGGATATTCGAGAAGTGAGCGAGCGGAACGAGTAGAAACGTTGCTGAAAGAACTGGATTTGGTGCATATTCGAAAAAGTAAGGCCTATGCATTGTCTGGCGGCGAGCGTCGGCGCCTTGAGATCACCCGAGCTTTGGCAACCAATCCGTCGTTCATGCTGTTGGATGAACCCTTTGCCGGTATTGACCCCATTGCCGTGGCCGATATTCAGCAGATCATCATCCGGCTGAAACAGCGCCACATCGGCGTGTTGATTACGGACCACAATGTGAGGGAAACCTTGTCGATCACCGATCGCGCCTACATCATTAATGAGGGCACGATTCTGGAGGCCGGCCCTCCCGGGGTAATCGAGAAAAGCGAAATGGCCAGGGCCGTGTATTTGGGCGAAGGATTTCGCCTGTAGCAGACAGGGAGTGAGTGTGCGATGAAGCTGCGACTGGATCTTCGGCTCAGTCAAAAACTGATCATGACGCCGCAATTGCAGCAGGCGATCAAATTGCTGCAATTGTCACGTTTGGAGCTTCAGCAAAGCCTGCAGCAGCACCTCATGGAAAATCCCTTGCTGGATGAATTGGTCGCAGAGACCGAGGAGGCCGAAGAAACGGCAACGACGGAGCGTGAACAACCTGACACGACGACCACGGTGTCCGGTGAGGCTCGCGGGGAAGCGGATGATAAGCCTGCGGAGAGTGGCGAGAACGCGGAGGAGTTTTCAGCCTCGAGTTGGGAGGATTACTTCGACACGGATATGCGCAGGGGGGAGACCGAGTACAGCTCCTCGTCCAAAGAAGAGTTTCCGTCCTATGAGCAAACCGTCGCGAAATCCACCTCGTTGGAAGATCATCTCGTCTGGCAATTGTCCTTGTCGGGTTTGTCCGATCGGGAGAAGGCAATCGGACGTCTCATCATTGGGAACCTTGACGATGACGGGTATCTGCGGATGACGATGGAAGAACTGGTTGCGGGGACCGAGTACTCCGTAGCGGAAGCGGAGTCGGTACTGCAGGACGTTCAGGGATTCGATCCGAACGGCGTGGCGGCGAGAGACCTCTCAGAGTGCCTGTTGCTTCAGTTGAAGTTCTTGGGACGAAGCCAAATCGGCTCGCTGGGCGCCAGGCCTGGCGTGCTGAAAGGGTCGGTGCTGGAGGCGATCGTGCTTCACCACCTCAAGGATCTGGAGAAGAAGCAATATAATCGCATTGCCAAGGCGTTGAATATCTCTATGGACGATGTGTTCGAAGCGACCCGAATTATCGAGGGGCTCGAACCAAAGCCCGGGCGGCCCTTCTCCAATACCCAGAATTATGCCATCGTGCCGGACGTGTTTGTCGTCAAGAACGAAGGGGTGTGGGAAGTGTTACTCAATGACGACGGCCTCCCGCGTATGCGCATCAGTCCCTATTACAAGCAGCTGATGGCCTCAGGGCAGTCGGGGTCGGCGGAGACCAAGGCCTATTTGGATGATAAGCTGCGCGCAGCTCAATGGGTGATCAGGAGCATCGAGCAGCGCAATAAAACCATCGTCAAGGTCGTCTCCAGTATTGTGAAATTTCAGGAAGGATTTTTCGAGCAGGGGATCCAGCATCTGAAACCGCTCGTGTTGAAGCAGGTGGCGGAAGACATCGGCATGCACGAGTCGACCATCAGCCGGGTCACGGCGAATAAGTATATGTATTGTCCTCAGGGAATGTTGGAACTGAAGTTTTTTTTCAATGCCGGGTTGCAGCGGGCAGACCAGCCGACGGATATGCTGTCGTCGCTCACGGTGCGGGAAATGATTCGTCAACTAGTGGCGGCGGAAGATGCGCGCAAGCCCCTGAAGGATGAAGAGATCGCCGCCAAACTGCGCACGCAGCAGGTATTGATCGCCCGTCGGACCGTCGCCAAGTATCGTGCAGAAGACAATATCCCCTCCGCGACACAACGACGGAAATTTTTCTGATTGGCTCGACGAGGAATCCCACGGAGACGGCTTCGTGAGGGGACAATGTTGCGACGGGCCTGTGCACGGTGAGTGCCGGCGGCCCGAGAAACGAGGATGGCATGCGATTGATGATCACGGGACGACATGTAGCGGTCACCCCTGCGCTGCGGGACTATATCGAAACACGCATGGAGCGGCTCGATCGCTATGGCCTCAAGCTTGGCACGCTGCAAATCCTCCTCAGTCTCGAAAAGTTTCACCATGTTGCTGAGGTGGTGGGCGTCGTACAGGGGCGACGGTTACAGGCGAAGACCTCGACAGAAGAAATGTATGCGTCGATCGACGAGGTGGTCGATAAGCTGGGCGCACAACTGCGAAAGCTGAAGGAGCGGAAGGTCAATCACAAATTCGGCGATTTGCCCCGCGTGCGTGCCGTGACGAGAAAGGCTCCGCGGTCGGAGAACAACGGGCTGGAAATCGTCCGTCCGAAACTTGAGTTCCTGACGTTAGAGGAAGCGGTTGACGCGCTCAACGCATCCAAACTTGGTCTGTTGATGTTCGTGAATGCGTTGTCGGGTACGATCCAGGTGTTGCAGCGATTGCCGAACGGCAGATTGTCTCTGATCGATCCTGCGAGCGATCGTGCTCGCACCTCTCATGGCCGCGCTTAATCTCGTCGTCATCAGCGGTCTTTCCGGATCCGGAAAGAGCCATGCCCTGAAAGCCTTCGAAGATGCGGGCTACTTTTGCGTCGATAACCTTCCACCGGCATTGCTGCCTACATTTGTCGAACTGTGCAATCAACAGGGAGGGGAGATTAAGAATGTCGCCCTCGGGATCGACATTCGGGAACGGGTGTTCTTCGGTGATTTAGCGCAGGTCCTCAGTGAACTCAAAGCGCAGGGACATGCGTTGCAGTTAGTGTTTCTCGAGGCGCGGGAGGAAGTGCTGGTCCGCCGGTTTTCAGAGAGCCGCCGCCCGCACCCGCTGCTGCCCCATATGCCCGTGTTGGAGGGCGTGAGATTTGAGCGCGAACGTCTCAGCGAACTGCGAAAGCATGCCGACCGTGTGATCGATACCTCCACCCTGACGGTGCATGAGTTACGCGACCTGCTGATCCGCGAATTCCGGCAGGAATCGACCGCCCGTCGCATGACCATCTCCCTTGTGACCTTCGGTTATAAGTTCGGGGTGCCCTACGACATTGATCTGCTCTTCGATGTACGCTTCATTCGAAATCCGTTCTTCGTTCCGGAGTTGAAGGCGCTGACGGGTGAAGATGCCAGAGTCCAGCAATATGTATTTGGCGATCCCATGACCGGTCAACTTCTGGAACATCTGGGGAAACTCTTCGGGTTTCTCATTCCTCTGTACGAGCGGGACCAACGCAGCTACCTCAATATCGGCATCGGCTGTACCGGCGGGAGGCATCGATCCGTGACCATTGCCTTGCGCCTCCAGGCACAATTTGCCGCTCTCGGATATGACGTCACCGTGATGAACCGGGACCTCCAAAAGCCCTAGCCCAGCACGCTGTTTCGTCATTGTCTCTCCTCACATCGCCTCGTCGTCCACTTTCTTGACAGGTGGACTATATCAACTATACTTAATTTCGTGGGCTCGAATCATGCGATGAATAGTGGCGTTTGAGGCGGTACGTGAAGAAAGTGAACGATGTTCCGAAAAAGAAATTGTACAAGACCAATGAGGTCTGCGAGATGTTCGATATCTCGCGCGCGACCCTGTTTCGCTGGGAGCGCGAGGGGTTGATTACGGGACCGCCCCGCGATTGGCGCAACTGGCGCCTCTATACGGTGGAGAACGTCGAACAAATCAAGCATGTGATGAGTGGCGGGCGTAAAGAGGTCGCGTAGAGAGGACGTGAGCATGCTGGATTCACTGAAGCACCTGGCGGGTATGGAATTCCTGTCGATGTTTTCCCCACAGCGGCAACTACTGGGGCTCGACATCGGTTCGAGCAGCATCAAACTCGTGCAGATCAAAGAGCATCGTGGCCACTACACCCTGCAAAAATTCGGCGTGAAGGAATTGGAGCCCGAGGTGATCGTGGACGGCACGGTCATGGATGAGGGACGAGTCGTGTCGGCCATCAAGGAATTGCTGGCCGAACAGAATGTGAAATTGAAGCAGGTGGCGGTGTCGATTTCCGGCCACGCGGTGATTGTGAAAAAAATCACCCTGCCGCCGATGCCCGATGAAGAGCTGGATGCGCAGGTAAAACTGGCTGCAGAGCAGTACATCCCCTTCGATATCAACGAAGTTAATCTTGATTTTTATGTGTTGCCGCCGCCTGAGAACCCGGACGAGCAAGCGGAAATGTCGATTGTGCTCGTGGCCGCGAAGAAGGACAAAATCAATGAATTGACGGAGTTGGTCAAAGCTGCGGGACTGGTTCCCATCGTCATGGACGTGGATGCCTTCGCGGTGGAAAACATGTACGGCGTGACTTCCCCGGCGACCCAGGACGACACCACGATTCTGGTGAACATCGGAGCCAGCGTCATGAACGTGAATATCGTGGGCGGCGGGGTCTCCCTCTTTACGCGTGACATTCCCCTAGGCGGCAACCGCTATTCTGAAGCGGTGCAACGGGAGATGGGGGTGTCGTTCGAGGAAGCGGAGCAACTCAAGAAAAGCGAGCAGGATGACGATCATACACTTGCGGCCGTGATGGAAAGTGTCAATGCCGAGGTGGCATCGGAGATCGCGCGCACGATCGACTACTTCAAGACGACATCGTCCGACAGTGATATCGCGCGGGTCTTGCTGTTCGGTGGGGGAGCCAAGGTGAAGGGCTTGGCTCAACAGCTTCGCGATCGAATGCATCTGGACGTAGAAATCGCGAATACCTTTAATGAGATCGACACCTCACAGTGCAACGTCGATCCTGATCAGTTGACGGAGATGGGGCCGCTTGCGGCAGTCGGGGTAGGCCTCGCACTGCGGACGGTGGGGGACCGATGATTAGAATCAACTTGCTCGCGACTGGACCTCGGTCCAGAAAAGCCAAGCCGCAATGGGATGTCCGGGCCGAGGCATTGATCGGTGTCGGTGTGTTGCTGATCACCCTTACCGGTTGCTGGTTCTATGCGTCGGCGCTGGATGAGGACATCCAGGCCAAGCAGGCGGAGAAGCAACTCAAGGACAAGCAGGTGGCGCAGCTGAAAGAGCAAGTGAAGGCCGTTCAGGACTTCGAAGAAAAGAAAAAGCAACTGGAAGCCAAGAACCGCATTATCGATCAATTGGAAAAAAGTCGAACCGGCCCGGTCAAAGTGTTGGACCACGTCAGCCAGAGCCTGAATCCGTTGAAGGTCTGGTTGGTGCGTATGAATCTCAAAGGCAACAGCGTCGAACTAGAAGGCCGCGCCTTAACCAACGATGATGTGGTTGAATTCGTGAACAACCTCCGCCGGACCGATCAGTTTGGCGCCATCAAGCTGATGGAAAGCCGGGCTGGCCAAGACAACAAGATGAACACCTATCAATTCCGTCTCGACCTGTCGATGAAAGGCTAACATGAGTCTGAATGCAATCAGCTTAGACAGCCTCCGTAGCATTCCGACGGGCCAAAAGGTCGCGCTGCTCGGATTGTTGGTGGCGGCGATTCTGGTGGGATTCTACTTTTACGTGGTCGATCCCAAGACGGTCGAACTGGAGGCCGTTCAAGGGCAAGTGGCGCAGTTGGATACTGAAATCCAGAACCTGACGCTCAAGGTCAAGCACCTGGATGAGTTGGTGGCGGCCAGCAAACAATTGGAAATTGAGCTGGCTGCGAAGAAGGAGCGCCTCCCGCCTGAAGAGGAAGCGGTGATGTTGCTCAAGCAGGTCTCCGATTTAGGGTTGCGTCTGGGGTTGGATGTCCGGCTCTGGAAACCGGGCGTGCAAGCCGAAGATCCATCTAAGTTGTTCATCCGCATGCCCATCAACGTGGAGGTGGCAGGCGGATACCATACGGCTGCGATCTTCTTCGATCGAATCAGCAAGTTGTCCCGCATCGTGACCGTACAAGATGTGCGGATCGGCGCGGCGCGAGTCGATCAAGGTCGCGTGGTCACGCAAACGGTCTTTGATCTGGTCGCGTACGCCGCCCCGCAGGAGAAGAAGCCCGCTACGCCGGCGCCTGCAGCGAAGCCGAAGTGAGAAATGGATCCCAGCTCATGCCCAACGCAGGGGGACGCATCGTGAACACACGAGTATGGTGGAATCAGTGGATACGACCGGTGAGTATCGGGGCGGTCGTGGCGACGCTCGTCGGGAGTTCGCTCCCGGTCGAGTCCAAGACGCTTCCGCACTTGCGGCAGGTCGCATCCATGCGGCCAGCCGATTCTCTGAAAGTCATGCCGTTGCCGGAGGCGCAAAAGCCGGCGCCGACTGTCGATCTTCCGGCTCCGCGAGCCGAGGCCGCAGTCGCTCAACCTGGGGATTCGCTGTCGATGGAGTTTTCGGGAACTTCCTATGACCCCTCGGGACGTCGTGATCCGTTCCTGCCGATGATTCAGCTCGGACAGCAGGCGGAGCAAGACGCAAGTCTGCCCCCGCTGCAACGTGTCGGCCTCACGGAATTGAGTTTAATCGGCGTGCTTTGGGGTAATTACGGGTACACGGCTATGGTTCAGACGCCGGACGGCAAGGGGTACAGCATCCGCCGCGGGACGCGAATCGGGCCGAACAACGGCGTGGTTAGTTCAATCACCGAACGAGGCATCATCGTTCAAGAGCGGTTCACGGACGTGTACGGGAATAAACAGGAGCGTGAATACGTGAAGCTCCTGCACCCGAAAGAGGGTACAGAATGAAACAAACACAGGTTGGTGTTCATCCGCTGCTGAGTATCACCGTGATGGCCGGAATCCTTGGGCTTGCCGGGTATGTACCGATTGTTGCGTCGGCCGAAACGACGGGATTGGCCGGGTTCGCACAGGCCGCCGACCAGCAGGTTGCAGCTCCTGCGGATAGTGCCGCACTAGACCCAGCGCACCCGGTCGCAGTCGGCCAGACTGCCACGATGCTGACCAAGGTCGAAGCCAAGCCTGAGGGCGCGCGATTCTCGCTGGTCCTGACCGGCAACGGAGTGTTTGCGCACACGGTCAAGATGGTCGGAGATCGCCGGATGGTGCTCGATATGCCGAACCTCCAATCTGAGCGGCAGCAGTCCCAACTGTCCATCGGACATGCCCTCTTATCACGGGTGCGGTTCGGGTATCATCAGGATAAGGTGCGGTTGGTGCTTGATCTCGCACAGCCTGCTGAACATACGATTGATTCAACCGACGGACGTCTCGTGTTGACGCTCGCGCCGAAGGCGTCGACCGATGCCAAGCCCGCAGATCCGGATGCCGGTGTGATGGCCGAACCGGTCGTCGTGCCCCCTTCAATGCCGGTGGTTCATAAGGCGCCCAAAGCACTGTTCCGTGTCATGCCGGTGCAATTGACCTCCGAGTCCGTGCAGAAGGAAGACCGAAAGCCGGAGGCCAACGAGGTGGTAAATGGGTCATCGCGGTTCGTCGGACGGCGCATCTCGCTGGATTTTCAGCAGGCCGACATCAGCAATGTCCTGCGACTGATCGCTGAGGTCAGCGGTTTCAATATCGTCGTCGGTGAAGGCGTCAAGAGCAAAGTGACTATGAAGTTGGCCAATGTGCCATGGGATCAGGCGCTCGACATGTTGCTGAAGATGAACGCCCTGGGCATGATTCGCCAAGGCAATATCGTGTGGGTCGATACCCTGCAGAATATTTCGAAACAGCAGGACGAAGAAGCGCGAGCCAAAGACTCCAGAGCCAAGGCCGAGCCGATCGTGACGCGCGTCTTCTACATCCGCAATCTGAACGCCACGGAGGTCCATACGTCGTTGCGACAGAATCTGAGTCCCCGGGGCACAATGACGGTCAGTGCCGCGAGCAACGCGCTGATCATCAGCGACACGGAATCCAAGCTGGAGGTCCTGCGCCAATTGTTGGATGGCGTCGACCTCGAAGTCCCGCAAGTGCAGATTGAGGCCCGGATCGTCCAAGCGGATACGACCTATACGCGTTCACTCGGCGTGCAATGGGGCATTCAGAACGTTAATCAGCTTGGTGGTGCCAGCGGAACCTCCGCGTTCAAGACCGGCACCACCGGACCCTTCGGTGCGCAGGTCTCGGATTTCCTGATCAACCTACCGGCGAATCCCGGTTTGCCGTCTGTGCCTGGTGCCGGATTCTCGATTGGGAAAACCGACGGGGCCATGCTGGATGTGCGATTGTCAGCCGGCGAATTGTTGGGGTTGACCAAGGTGATCGCAGCCCCCAAGATTACGACACTGGATAAGCGAGATGCCAAGATTGCGCAGGGTGAATCTATTCCGTTCCAGACCACGTCGCTGCAAGGAACACAGACCACCTTCGTCGACGCCAATCTTGAGTTGAACGTGACGCCCCAGATCACCTCTCGCGATCCGAAAGAGATCGGAAAGCAGATCCTCATGAAGGTGCGGGCGACCCGGAATGCCGTCGGTGCCCGGAGCAACCCGGCCGGTCCGAGCATCGATCGTCGTGAAGCCACGACCCAGGTGCTGGTCCGTGACGGCGAAACCATGGTGATCGGCGGTGTCTTCGTTGATACCCAATCAAACAACGTCGCCGGAATTCCCTATCTCTCGCGGATCCCGGTATTAGGCTGGCTGTTTAAGAACAAGACCGAGAACGTGTCGAAACAGGAACTCCTGATTTTCCTGACGCCGACGATCGTCCGGTCGGCAACTTGACAGGTTCCGGCACGGCACGTTAATAATCGCCCCCATTGAAGATGGTGCGCCGTCTCAATGGGGGCGATTCCCATTTATATGATCTCTTCCCCCCTCCTGAGGGGCGCTCCTTCCGAGTCGCTTCTTCCAGTCAACACGCAGGTTTGTAATCGGCTCTCCGACTGGGTCTTGGACGGATGGCTGCCGGATCGGTCCAGACGACTTCCTGTGAGCGGTGTCATATCGCACTCAGTGCGATCAGCCCCAATCCGAGTTTCTGATTGGCGAATCATGGAGAAAGACAAGACAGATATGGCTCAGCAGACCATCCACGTTGCGCTCGGTACGCGGAGCTACGACATTCGCATCCGGCGTGGGCTGGTGAACGATCTTGGCGTAGAACTAACCCGGCTTCGTCGCACAGGAAAAGTCGGGGTGATCACCGATCGGCATCTTGCCGGCCATTACCTGAAGCCGGTGATGCGTGTGTTGAAGGCTGCCGGGTTCACAGTCACACCGATTATCTTGCCTCCAGGAGAGCAAACGAAAACGCTTCGCTCCATCGCGAAGGTAATGGATGCATTGGTGGACGCTCGCTTTGAACGGAGTTCCACGTTGCTGGCCTTGGGAGGCGGCGTGGTGGGGGATTTGACCGGATTTGCCGCAGCGATCTATCAGCGAGGTATTCCCTTTGTGCAGGTCCCGACCAGTTTGGTGGCGCAAGTCGACTCCAGCGTGGGGGGGAAAACTGGGGTAGATCATCCCAAAGGAAAGAACTTGATCGGCGCCTTCAACCAGCCGAAGGCCGTGCTGATCGATCCGGCTACGCTCCATACGTTGCCCCCGCGTGAATGGGTCGCAGGGCTGGCGGAAGTCATTAAGTATGGAGTGATCGCGGACGCACCGTTTTTTGAGTATTTGGAGCAGCACATGGCGCGGATCCTCACGCTGGACGACGTGGTGGTCGCGCACATTGTGAGGCGGTCTTGTGAAATCAAGGCGGAGGTCGTGTCGGAAGACGAGCGCGAAGCCGATCGGCGGCGTATTCTGAATTTTGGGCATACGATCGGGCATGCATTGGAATCGCTTGGCGGGTACAAGGGACTCATTCACGGTGAGGCGGTTGCGGTTGGTATGGTGTATGAGGCCGATCTGGCACGACACCTCGGCTACTGCGGCCAGGAGGTGGTGGATCGGTTACGTCGGCTGGTGGAAGCGTCCGGCCTACCCGCGCGTATGCCCGACGTGACGTTCCAAGACCTGTGGAGCGCCATGCAGCAGGACAAGAAGGTGTCCGCTGGAACAGTCTATTGCGTAGTTCCCGAATCAATCGGAGCGGTGCGGGTTGTCGCCCTTCCCCAGCAGGAGACACGGGCCTGGTTTGCGACCGTTCGCCGCCGTGAACCACGCGTCCGGAGCGCCGTCGCCGGCAGGCGGCGGGTGCGGTAGGAGTCTCATGGCGCCGAAGCGAACCGTGCCTCAATTGGAACAGGCCTTGCGGGAGAAAACGCGGGAAGTCGATGTGCTGCACCGCATCAGTGAGTCGATCAGCAGCACGCTCGATCTGGAATCCGTGCTTCGTCATATCGTCGACGTCGTGGTGGAAGCGACGAAGGCCGATGCCTGTCTCTTGTATCTGCTGTCCGACAAGAGGGACGAACTGATTTTACGAGCCTCGAAGAATCCCCATCCTAAGCTGATCGGTCGCATCACCATCGGAATGGGCGAAGGTATTACCGGCTGGGTCGCGCGAGAACGGACCCGGGTCGTGATTCCAAACAGCGCCAGCGATGACTCGCGCTTCAAATTTTTTCATAACCTTCCTGAGGACCGCTACCAAGCGTTCGTCTCCGTGCCTATCACGACTAAACAGGAAGTGGTCGGCGTGATCAATGTGCAGCACAAGCGCTCACGACGCTATCGCATGGATGAATTGGCGCTCCTGTCGACTATTGCGACGCAAGTCGGCGGGGCGATTGAGAATGCTCGCCTCTATGACCAGATGACGCGGAAGGCTCTCCAGTTGGATACCTTGTCGCAAGTGTCGGAGACCCTCTCCTCCAATCGTTTGATCGAAGACGTGCTGCAATTGATCGTGACGATGACGGCCCAGATGATGGGATCGAAAATCTGTTCCATTATCTTGTTGGATCAAACGACAGGCGAACTTCGCATCGCCGCCACGCAAAGCCTCAGTGAGGAATATCGACGAAAACCGAATGTGAAGGTTGGCCAGAGCATCAGCGGTCGGGCGGTGCAAGACCGTCGGCCGATTATTGTGCCGGATGTGACCAAAGAAGGTTCGTACATGTATCCGGACATGGCCGCGAAAGAAGGGCTCTGTTCGTTGCTGTGCGTGCCGATGCTGGTACGGGAAAAGGCGATCGGCGTTATCAATACCTATACGTCCACGCCGCACACCTTCACGGCCGAAGAAGTGAAGCTGATGCAGGCCATCGCCAATCAGGCGGCGATTTCCATCGAGCACACGACGCTGTTGGAGAAGTCGTTCGAGATGCAGGAGGCATTACAGGTCCGCAAGCTGCTCGATCGGGCCAAGGGCTATCTCATGCGGGCGAAGCGCCTGTCCGAAGAAGAGGCGTTCAAGCTCATTCAGCGGCAGAGCATGGACCTCCGGAAATCCATGCGCGAAATTGCCGAAGCGATTTTGTTGGCCGGCGAGATTGAAGATCGGGCCGATAAGAATAGAGGGTAACGGGGAGGCCGAACTTTCCCTCCCACGATCGAGCGAGCCGTTGCGCCCCCAGTGTGGGAATCTCGGCGCGTCTTGCCCAGCGTCTATATGCCTGCCGGTAGTGCCCATACCCACTCCCTGAATTCCAGGTGTCTTTGTTGCCTTGCACCAGTGAGTCGCTGAGAAGCCGTTGGCGCCGACGCGGTAGCGCCTGACGGAGAGGTTGGTCTTTGCCGGCTAGCCTGTGCGGCGCAGGTGCGAGCGAACAGCAAGACATGTCGGTGAGCTGCAGTCTCAATTGAACTCATGAGGGCGTCATATTACTATTCACCCCTAGAGTCGGCGGCAGGATTGGAGGCGAGCCACTAGCCGGCGCGGTGAGTCCTCAGATGCGAGTTATGCATGACAGATCGTTACCACAGCTGGATGTCGTCGAAATGCCGTCGGGGGAGGACGCCCTTCACTCGTATGAAGCAGTCGAACTGTGATGAGGGATCCATGTCGAGGGTGAGGGATGCCGTTCTCCTCCTGATGATGGTCGCGACCACTGCCTGCGCGACGGGGCAATACCAGCCGCTGGCGGGAGCTGCGAGAGAGGAAGTTGAGCAACTCAAGGACAATGTCTATCGCGTCGAGTACAGTGTCAGTTCGTTTACCTCGCAATCACAGTTGGACGCATACTTGCAGCGCCGTTGTGCCGAACTGACGCTGCGCGAAGGGTATGACATTTTTCACTTGGCTCAGCGCGCCGATGTTCTGGCGTTCTCGCGTCGAACGTCCATGACGGTGACAATGTATAAGGGCCAGAAACCGGTTTGGGCAGACGATGTCTACGATGCCAGGGACGTGCTGGCCCGGTCGGCAGTTGTCTTGAGCGGCGATTAACGCATCAGGCAGAGGGAGCGGTTATGGAGTCGGGGCAGATTTGCGAGGGGCCGGTTTGGGCTTGGCCTTGGAGGCGGGCGACTCTTTCTCCGCGAGTTGGCGTTTCAGCATGTCGAGTTCGGTCTTGAGCTGCTGCAGTTCCTCGGCCTGTTTGACCACCAGGTCCTTCGTGGCCTGCAGTTCTTGGTGCAACCTTGTCTGCTCGTTTGCGACAGGAATAGGCGGCGGAGCGACCTCTACGACCGACTGGTGCTCGGAAGGGGCGGTGGGCCACGGAGGGAGTTGGGCCAACGCCTCAATTGAGACCGCCACATGCGGCTGGTCCGGTTCGATGTTCATCCAGGACTGGGGGACATCGGTACGTACCAAGGCCTGTGTCGGCGAAAAGGAGAGCGCCAGCGTCGCTGGTCGAGTGTCTGTCTGTGCGGGTCTTGCGCGATAGTGTGAGAGGCTTACTCGCAGTAGAGATTTTTGCACATAGATCGTGCCCTGCGTTCGGAGGCCGTCATCGTGCAAGGTGAAACGTATTCGCTGATCCGCCTGTGCCTCTGCAAGGGCGCGGACGAGGAGGGGGCCCAAGAACTCCATTTCCTCGTGGGAGAACAGCGGGTAAACCTGCTGTGTCGCGGCGTTTCCTGGCCTCTCAATGCCTGAGACAGACAAGCCAGCCAGGAGGTGGGAGATCACCGAAACCGGGATCGTCGCCGGATGCGAGGCCTGAAAGGCCGTCTGTGGGCTCCCGTATTTTGCGGTGGTCCCCCGGCTGGCTAACCGCTCGAGCGCTACCTTTCCAAGCGGGCCTTCCCCGACCGGGGTGAGGGGTGAGCCGGTGCTGCAGGCGACTACATGGAGGCATGTGAAGAGGGCCAGGCTTATGTGCCAGACCTGTAAGGGGCGTCGGAATGCTCCGTGAGCCTGGTGCGGTAGAGTGCGCATGGGGCTGGATTCTAGCATATGGGGCGCGCCGACGCTGCATGCTCTGGGGGAAAACGCCGGTGAAGGTCGGTTGACAGCCGATTGTGGCCGGTGGTATTGTTCGCCAGCTTTTTCGGGGACAACGGAGTCTTCGAAAAGTCTCCTTTACAGAGATGGCGCAGGACAACGACGTCCTCCGATCCACCGAGGTGGGTCTGAGGACTTTTTTTTTATTATCAGCATGCTGAAATCGGCCCTCAACTTCGTTCTCAGTCTCTCATCCACCTCGACGTACGACTCACAGTACGCCTCGGCGTCTGAGCTCCTTGCGGCCTCGTTGAATGGCCGATTTGAGCATGCTGTGATTGCAGGGGAAGCCCGCTAATGCGATCGCTGCGAATCGCCATGGCTCAGATCAACCCCACCGTCGGTGATATCGACGGGAATACGGCGCTGATTAAGGCCTGGATTAAGGAAGCGCGGCGGGCCAAGCCGGACATCGTGGCATTTCCTGAATTGGCCATTACCGGCTATCCGCCGGAGGACCTGTTGTTCAAGGCCCGCTTTATCGATGACACGCAGCGTGCGTTGAAGGCGATTACAGCGGAGGCCCATGGATTGGTGGTGGTCGTGGGTTATGTCGGCCGTGAAGGGACCGGGGTGACCGCGTCCGAGGCGGCGGCCATGCCATCTGCCGGTCGGCATGACTTATACAACGCTGCGGCAGTGCTGGCCGAACGCCGGATCGTCGCCAATTACTGCAAACGACACCTGCCGAATTACGGGGTGTTCGATGAAAGCCGGTACTTTCATCCCGGCACTCGCCTTCCCCTGCTGATCCTCAATGGCACCACGATCGGGGTCAACATTTGCGAAGACATCTGGTATCCAGAAGGTCCCTCTCGCGCGCAAGCGGCGGCTGGCGCCGAGGTGATCGTCAACATCAATGCCTCGCCGTTTCATGTCGGGAAAAGCCGCGTGCGAGAGCAGGTCTTGGCGACGCGCGCCCGTGAGAATCGTGTGTTCGTCACCTACACGAACACAGTAGGCGGGCAGGATGAACTGGTCTTTGACGGCTGCAGCGTGATCGTGGATCAGACGGGTGAGATCGTTGCGAGGGGCAAAGCCTTCGCACAGGATCTGTTGGTTGCGGACCTTGACGTGGCGGCTGTCGGGCGGGCGCGCCAAGGTGAGGGGCGGAAGAAGCCCGTGCCGCCGCGCGTGGCGGCCCTGATTGATCGGGTGGAGGTACGGGTGCCGGCGCGAAAATCGTCGTCCACGGTGGTCCCGCCTCTGGGGCTCCCGTTGGAGCGTGTGGATGAGGCCTACCGTGCCCTGGTGCTCGGGGTGCAGGATTATGTGCTCAAGAACGGCTTCAGGCGGGTCGTTATAGGGCTCAGCGGCGGCGTGGATTCGGCCTTGACGGCGGTCATCGCGGTCGATGCATTGGGCGCAGACAATGTGCTGGGGGTGTTCATGCCCTCGCCCTACACGTCGCGAGCGAGTCGGGAAGATGTGGCTGATCTGGCCCGGCGCCTGCGCATTCAGGTGGAGACCCTGTCGATCACGACGACCTTCAAGAGTTACCTCAGGACGTTGTCGAAGCCGTTCGCCGGCAGTCGCCCCGACACAACCGAGGAGAATCTGCAGGCCCGGATCAGGGGAAATCTGCTGATGGCCTATTCGAATAAGTTCGGCCATCTGGTGCTGACCACCGGGAATAAGAGCGAGATGAGCGTCGGATACGCCACGTTGTACGGCGACATGGCCGGAGGATTCGCCGTCATCAAGGACGTGCCGAAGACCATGGTGTATGAGCTGTCGCATCTGCGAAATCTGGTCGGGCCGGAGCCGGTCATTCCCAAACGCGTGCTGGAGCGAGCACCGACCGCGGAGCTGCGCCCCGACCAAAAGGACGAAGACAGTCTGCCGCCGTATTCCATACTTGATCCGATTTTGAAAGCCTATGTCGAGGAAGATCGCGCACTGGAAGACATCGTCGCGATGGGGTTCGATCGGGAGACGGTCGCACGGGTCATGGTGATGGTCGATCGCAGTGAGTACAAGCGGCGGCAGGCCCCGCTCGGCATCAAGATTACGCATCGGGCATTCGGCAAAGATCGCCGGATGCCAATTACCAACGGATATCGGTAGTAGCTCGGGTATCTTCACGACCGACAACGACGTCGGTCAGCAACACTGGCAATGGCGCCAGAGAGACGGGGCTCACAAATCGTCGTGTACGACGGTTCAGGAGCAGGGCACATTTACTTCTTCTCTCTTTGGAGGCGTCATGAATATGCTGGTTGGGCGGAAGGCACGGGCATGGGTGTTGGGATTGGCATTGCTGGCGGGTGGTACGGGAAGCGTGCTCGTCGAGGCACACGCCGCGACGACGGACGACCTGATGGATACGACCAAACACCCCGTGTCGGTGACCATGGCGATGCAGGCCGACAGTTTTTTCGGGTTTAATCCCTCCATATACGGCACCTACGGATTGACCGATAACATCGCACTCGCCTTCAACTTCACCTATTGGACCATGATCAACGGTGTGGGCGTACATGACAATGCGCCCTGGCTCGAAACGGACGTGGGTCTGAACTTTACATTCCTCGACAAACGCCTGTCCGTCACCCCGATGATCGGGTTTGTGCATGGCAGCCTTCTGTCTTCGCGCGGCGGCTTCTTTCCCAACGGCGGCGGCAGTGTGAATGAGCGGACCACGGCCTTTGAAGGTGCGGTGCCGAACATCATCGCGAACTATGTGGACGATCGTTTCGAAGGCGAGTTCTATCTGGGCTACTACAAGGCAATCCGTAGCGAAGGCGGCAGCGGAGGCGGCGGGGCGACCGGGTGCAGCGGGCTCGTCGATACCAATTGCTTGGGCACCAGTCAGACCGGTGGCCGGGGCACGTGGGACTTTCTCCACTACTGGGTCAGCGCGGGTGTGCGCATGAACAGCATGTGGTCCCTCGGCGCGCATTACGAACATCTGCTGACCACGCGTGACAGCAGTGCTCCCGGCGCAGCGCAAGACTATTACCGCTGGATCGGTCCGTACGTTGAAATGAAGTTGCCGGGCAACATGGCTTTCCGGTTCACGGCGGGGAAAGACCTGACAGACAATCAAGATTTCTATAAGCTGAAGTTCACGAAGACGTTTTAAGCTCCCGTCCTGGCCTCCTCCTTCGCGGCGTGAAGGGGGAGGCCTTGGGGCAGGCGGCACAGCCGAAGGAGGACATGGTGAAGGCATCGGCACAGCGGAAAACGGTCATCGTGGGTGCGGCAGCGGGCTTGGTCCTGCTCACGGGGCTCGGAGGCGGGCAAGCCTGGGCGGACGCGACAACGCTCAAGGTGGATAGTGGTGATACGGCATGGGTGCTGGTGTCGTCGGCATTCGTGCTGGCGATGCTGATGCCGGGGTTGGCGCTGTTTTATGGCGGGCTCGTGCGCACGAAGAACGTGCTGGGCACGATCATGCAGAGCGTCATGATTTTGAGTGTGGTCAGCCTCTTGTGGATTCTGTGTGGCTACAGTTTGGCGTTCGGGCCGGACAAGGGCGGGGTGATCGGGGGATTGGATTGGATCGGCCTCAGCGGGGTCGGCAGTCAGCCCCATCCGAGTTACGCGCCGACGATTCCGCACCAGGCCTTCATGCTGTTTCAGATGATGTTTGCGGCCATTGCGCCGGCGTTGATCACCGGTGCGTTTGCCGAACGCAAACGGTTTACCTCGGCCGTGCTGTTCGGCGCCCTCTGGTCGGTGCTGGTCTATGTGCCGTTGGCCCATTGGATCTGGGGCGGAGGGTGGCTGGCCCAGATGGGGGCGTTAGACTTTGCCGGAGGCGCCGTGATTCATATCAGTTCCGGCGCGGCGGCTCTGGTCTGTGCGATTGTCTTGGGCAAACGGCGAGGGTACGGCACGGACTATATGGCACCCCACAATTTGCCGATGACCCTCCTGGGGGCCGGGTTTCTCTGGTTCGGATGGTTCGGGTTTAACGGCGGCAGTGCGTTGGGCGCGAATGGGATTGCGGTGTCGGCCATTCTCGCCACCCATGCCGCGGCGGCTATGGGAGCAATTTCCTGGTGTGGAGCCGAATGGATGCATCGCGGAAAACCGACGGTCCTGGGTGTGGCCAGCGGTGCGGTCGCCGGCCTGGCGACGGTGACGCCCGCGGCCGGGTATATCGGCCCGTTATCCGCGATCGGCATCGGCTTGGTGGCCGGCATGTCCTGCTATGCGGCAATTGTCTGGAAGGGGCGATTCGGCTATGATGACTCGCTTGACGTCGTGGGCATCCACGGAGTCGGAGGGGTGATCGGGGTGCTGGCTACAGGCCTCTGTGCCAGCAAGGTCGTCAATCCCGGAGGCGCTGATGGATTGTTCTTCGGGAGTCCTGGGTTCTTCGGCGTCCAAGTCCTGGTTGTGATCGTGACCACGGTCTTCTCTTTGGTCGCTACCTTTGTCATCCTCAAACTGGTTGATGCCCTGACAGGATTGCGGGTTTCGTCCGAGGAGGAAGCGACCGGGTTGGATTTGAGCCAACATAATGAACGCGCGTACTCATGAGTGAAGCCGACGGCGATCAGCAGTCAGCCTTCAGCATGATGCTTGGAGCGTCTTTCTTTTAGCTGAGAGCTGGCAGCTGAGAGCTGACAGCTACCTCTGGAGGCAAGGATGAAATTAATCGAAGCCATCGTCAAACCGTTCAAGCTCGACGAAGTGAAAGACGCCCTCCTTGAAATCGGGATTCAGGGCATGACGGTCACGGAAGTGAAGGGCTTCGGCCGTCAGAAGGGGCATAAGGAAACCTACCGCGGCCAGGAGTACACCATTGAATTCGTGCCGAAGGTGAAAATCGAAGTCGCGGTGAACGATGGGCAGGTCCAACGCGTGCTCGAGACCATCACGCGTGCGGCGAAAACGGGCAGCATCGGCGACGGAAAAATCTTCGTGCGGGAGCTCACCTCCGCTGTCAGGATTCGGACGGGTGAAACGGGGGAAAGCGCCCTCTAACGTATGTCGCACGCCTTGAATGCAGATTCGCATATGGTGCACGAGGCCCCACTGGTGGTGTCCCAACTGCTGGCCGAACAACGCCAGGCGATTCAGCAGCGATTGCTGGCCGGTGCCTCGGGTGAGGAGGTGGTGACGGCTACGACGGATTTGGTGGACGGGCTGATTGTCGGCCGCTACCGGACTGCAGCCCGCGCCGGCGGCGAAGCGCTGACGACGGTGGGCTTTCAGCAGTGCTGTCTGGTCGCCATCGGAGGGTATGGGCGGCGGGAATTGGCGCCGCATTCCGATATCGATCTGATGTTTCTCTTTCATCCGGATGCCGCCAAGGTGATGCCGGAGTTGGTGAAACAGGTGCTCCATCCGCTCTGGGACAGCGGGTTCCAGGTCGGACATAGCGTACGGACTATTCAGGACTGTATCGATTTGGGTTTAGCGGATCTCACGGTCCGGACCTCGATGATGGAGGCCCGGTTTCTTGCGGGGAGCCCCGAACTGTTTCAGCAGTTTCATGCGCGGTATGTGCGGAAAGTCGTGTCGAGCGGGTTCGATGCCTATCTCGAACAGAAAGTGGCCGAGCGTCAGCGTGAATACCAGAAGTTCGGCGAGACGGTGTATCTTCTGGAGCCGAACGTCAAGAAGAGTCAAGGCGGCTTGCGAGATCTGCACCTGTTGCAATGGATTGGTTCGGCCCGGTTCCACGCGCCCACCATCCGGGAACTGTCCGATCGCGGCATTCTGTCCCAGGCCGACTATCGTGCGCTCAAAGAGGCGCGGGAGTTTCTCCTCCGCGTGCGCTCGTTTCTCCACATTCGTGCCGGCATGGCACAGGAAATTCTCACCTTTGATGAGCAGGTCTGGCTGGCGAACCAGTTGGGCTTCACCGATCGACCTCATCTGCTGGCCGTCGAACAGTTCATGCAGCAGTACTACCGGCACACCATGGGGCTGCATGCGGCCTTGATGCGATTTGTCGAACGATGTCGGCGTCGAACCTTGTGGCAGCGGGTGTCGCGGTGGTTGCCGGCTCAGCGGATCGAGCGATATTTCGCCATCGACGGCGAAGCCTTGACGGTGCCCGCCGAGTCGCGCTCCCAGGTGTTGGGAAAACCGGCATTACTCCTGACGCTGTTTGATCTCGCGCGATCGCGCAAGCTGAGCATCGATCCGTCACTGCTGGAAGACATTCACCGGCATGCCGAAACACTGTCCGTCGAGCAGTTCCATTCGCCGGAGACCGGACGCACCTTCCTGTCGATTCTGGCCGGGCCCGGTACGGCAAAAGCTTTGGAATCAATGCATCGCGCGCATCTGCTGGAGAAACTCGTGCCGGCCTTCTCGCGGGTCCGTGGGCTGATGCAGTTCAATCAGTACCACAAGTACACCGTCGACGAGCATAGTTTACTGGCGGTGGCGAAGGCCGAGGCCCTGGCCGAGCATCCCGGCGTGTTAGGGGACGTGTACCGAGAGATTAAGCGGAAGGACCTGCTGCATTTGGCCCTGCTCCTTCATGATTTGGGAAAAGGCCATGAAGAAGACCACAGTGAGGTCGGGAAGCGGTTGGCGGAAGAGACTGCCGCACGTCTAGGGTTCGATGAGCGGGAGTCACGAACCCTAGTGATGCTCGTTCATCGCCACCTGCTGATGGCTCACACGGCATTTCGTCGCGATCCGTATGACGAGAAGGTGCTGCTTCCCTTTGCCCGCGAAGTCGGGACGCCGGAGGTCTTGCGAAAACTCTTGGCGCTGACGGCTGCGGACATCGCAGCGGTCGGTCCGGATGTGCTCACGAAATGGAAAGAGTCTTTGCTCGTGGAGTTGTATCTGCGGGCGATGCAGGAGGTCTCCGGCGAGCGTGAAACCGCGGATGAGCCGCAGCGGTTGGCGCGCATCGCCGATGACGTGGTGGCACAGGCATCGGACAACCAAAATCTGCCGAACGACAAGGCCTGGATTCGATCAGAACTCGAACAATTCCCTCTGCGGTATGCCTACGGCACGAGTCCGAGGCGGATTGCCGTCCATCTGGGCGCCATTCGCCGTCTGCAACCGGGCGGCGTCGTGATCGAAACGGAATTCAACGCGCCGCTGGGTACCTGTGAATATGCCGTCATAGCGCATAACGATGTGATCCCGGGCTTGTTCTCAAAGATCGCCGGGGTCATGGCGGCGGGCGGGCTGCAGATCCTGGATGCGCAAATTGTGACACGAAGGGATGGTGTGGTCGTGGATACCTTTCAGGTCGCCGACCCGGATTACCAGGGTGAGCCTCCTATGGACCGGCGCGAGTCGATTGCGGCAACGATTACGGACGTGCTGACCGGTCGGCAATCGATCGAGGCGGTGATGCGGCGTGGAGCCCGGTTGAGTCTGGGGCGATCGTTGCCCGCTCACAGACAGCCGGCGGAAGTGCGGATCGACAACGAGACATCCGACCGCTTTACCATTCTTGATGTTTTTGCGGATGATCGGCAGGGATTGCTGTACATTATCACGAACGCCATTTTTCAGTTAGGGTTGTCGGTGCATGCGTCCCGGATTTCCACCAGGCTGGATCAGGTGGCCGACGTGTTCTATGTGACCAGTATGGACGGGAAAAAAGTGGAAGAGGTCGGCCGTCTGGAAACCATCCGGGCGTCGATCCTTAATGAGATTGAAGTGTTTCTTGGGGCTCATGCGGCGTAAGGACGGCGAGTGAAGGTGTTTTTTTATCGGCGGTTGAAAGGAGGAGGGAATGAACGTTCGTGAGGTGTTAGATTTTGCAAAGAAGAACAAGGTCCAGGTCGTGGACATGAAGTTCGTGGACCTGATCGGCACCTGGCAGCATTTTACGATTCCGGTCAGTGAACTGACGGAAGGCCTGTTCAAGGACGGCTCCGGGCTCGACGGGTCATCGATTCGCGGCTGGAGGGCGATCAACAACAGCGACATGCTGCTCGTGCCGGACCCGGCGACCGCCTGCATGGATCCGTTTTGTTCGGTGCCGACGTTGAGCCTTATCGGCAACGTGGTCGATCCGATCACCCGGGAAATGTACGACCGCGACCCGCGGTTCATCGCCCAGAAGGCGGAGAAATATCTCCAGAGCACCAAGATCGGCGACACCTCCTACTGGGGACCGGAAGCTGAATTCTTTATCTTCGATCATGCGCGGTACGACCAGACGAACCACAGCGCCTACTACCACATTGATTCCGATGAGGGCGTGTGGAATATGGGGCAGGAGGGGGTCAATCTCGGTGGAAAGATTCGCCACAAGGAAGGTTACTTTCCGGTGGCGCCGACGGATACGCAGCAGGATATCCGCACCGAAATGATTCTTGAGATGGAAAAGGCAGGCATCGCCACTGAAAAGCATCATCACGAAGTGGCGACGGCAGGGCAGGCCGAAATTGACATTCGCTTCGACAGCCTGCTGAGAACCGCCGACAAGATGATGATGTTCAAATACATCGTCAAGAATGTCGCGCGTCGGCACGGCAAGACCGTGACCTTTATGCCGAAGCCGATTTTTGGCGACAACGGATCGGGCATGCATACCCACCAGAGCATTTGGAAGGACGGCAAGCCGCTGTTTGCCGGGAAGGAATATGCCGGCGTCTCGCAGATGTGCCTGCACTACATTGGCGGTATCTTGAAGCATGCGCCCGCGCTGGCCGCCTTCACCAACCCATCGACCAACTCATACAAGCGCCTCACTCCTGGCTTCGAGGCGCCGGTGTTGTTGGCCTATTCGAGCCGCAACCGGTCGGCTGGTATTCGGATTCCGATGTATTCCCCCAGCCCGAAGGCCAAGCGGATTGAAGTGCGCTTCCCAGATCCGGCTGCCAATCCCTATTTGGCTTTTGCTGCGATGTTGATGGCCGGCCTGGACGGGATCGAGAACAAGATCAATCCCGGAGAGCCAGCGGAGAAGGACCTGTACGATCTCGAGGCGAAGGAAGCCGCGAAGATCCGCACGATGCCGGGCAGCCTCGACGAGGCGCTCAACCACTTGGAGAAGGATCATCAGTTCCTCCTCAAGGGCGGGGTGTTCAGCGAGGACCTCATTGAGGCCTGGATCGGCTACAAGCGCACCAAGGAAGTCGATACGATGCGGTTGCGGCCGCACCCGTACGAATTCTTCCTGTACTACGACGTGTAGATCTATCGCCTCTTCGTCGAGGGCGCTTGACGAATCTTTGAGGCGGTGGTATACATGCCGAATGCGGGTGAGCACAGGCAACGGCGCCTGGTTGTAAACCTGCTCCATATACGGTACACGGACAATGGCGTCCGTCATTCTTCCAAGAGTGGCGGACGCCGTTTTCGTTTTTGCCGACGTTGAAGTCGGCTGACAGCACCGGGCGAGGTTGCAGCAACCTCGCCAAGCAGGACAAAGACGTCCTTTCCCCCACTTGCGGGGATAGGGACGTCTTTTTTTTTAAATTGTTCGGGCGCAATGACCACCGAAAGGAGAGCCTCATGCATACAGCGGATCACGAGCGGATCGCAGGGGTGGCAGCAAGGAAGTGGTCGTTTTTCGAACGGTCACCGGGCGGATATCTCATCCTTTCGGCTTTGGCCGGGATCTATCTCGGGTTTGGAATTGCGTTGATCTTCAGTGTGGGGGGACCGTTGGCGGCGGTCGCGTCTCCGGTGGTCAAACTCGTGATGGGGGTGTCGTTCGGGATTGCCTTGACGCTGGTGATCTTCGCGGGGTCTGAGTTGTTCACCGGCAACAACCTCATCGGCACGATCGGTGGTCTGACAAGAAGTCTCAGCTGGGCGCAAGTCATTCAACTCAATGCCTGGTCCTGGATTGGCAATTTGGCAGGTTCGTTGGGGTTGGCCTGGCTCATTGTCCAATCGGGCGTGTTTGCCAAAGGGCCGACGACGGAACTGATCGAGAAAGTGGCTTCGGTAAAAATGTCGCTGCCTGCCTGGGAGCTGTTCGTGCGGGGCATTCTCTGCAATTGGCTGATCTGTCTGGCAGTCTGGATGACGGGTCGAACGAACAACGATACGGCGAAGATTCTCCTGATCTTCTGGTGCCTGTTCGCATTCATCGGCACCGGGTTCGAGCATAGCATCGCGAATCAATCGTTGTTGGGCATGGCGTTGTTTCTGCCGCATGACGCCGCTGTGAGTTGGGGGGCTTTTTGGTACAACCAGCTGTTCGTCGTGCTGGGGAACCTGGTGGGCG
Organism: Nitrospira defluvii; assembly: GCF_905220995.1. Classification (NCBI taxonomy): domain Bacteria; kingdom Pseudomonadati; phylum Nitrospirota; class Nitrospiria; order Nitrospirales; family Nitrospiraceae; genus Nitrospira; species Nitrospira defluvii. The sequence continues at coordinate 6,462 of NZ_CAJNBJ010000004.1, read as the reverse complement.
GCGGATTGTTTGTCGGGGGTCTCTATTGGATGGTGAGCCCCTATCGCGTGACGGAAGCGACGGCGGCCCCGGTGGCTCAACCGGTGGCGTCGGCGGTGGCAGGATCGTAATGAAGCGCGGTGCGGCGTGCATTCACGGGCGAATCACGAAAGGGAGATCACAATGGAAAAAGCAGCAGTACGCAAGGCGATAAAGACGCAGCGGTTGAACAAGAAGGTCACGATTGCAGAGGTGGCGAAGACGGTCGGGAAGAATCCGACGTTCGTCGCCGCGGCGTTGAACGGGAACCACCGCCTATCACCGGAGGAAGCGGGCAAAGTGGGGAAGCTGCTGGATTTGGATAAAGAACAAATCAGTTCGCTGAGCGCATTTCCCGTCCGGGCCGATTTCCCGAATGCGACGGATCCATTTAAGTATCGCCTATTGGAAGTCATCGGGGTCTACGGCGACTCACTGCGGGAGATGGCGAATGAAATGTTCGGTGACGGGATCATGAGCGCTATTGATTTTACCTTGGATATGGAAAAGGTGACCGGCAGCCAGGGCGAGGCCCGGTGCAAGATCACGCTCAATGGGAAGTGGCTCGAATACAAAACGTTCTAGTTGACGAACCGGGTGATGCCGCTGAGACGGCACCCACAGAAGGGAGGACACCATGAAGACGACTGCAGAAACGGCGGTGTTGACGCTGCTCGAGCGACAGGCGCCTCAGTCCTTCGAAGAGTTGGTGGCCTTGTCCGGTCTCAGCGCATCACAGATCTTGCTGGTGGTGGATCGGTTGAGTCGGGAGGGCGCGGTGGTGTTGAGGAAATCCGGACCGGACTATTCCGTCGCATTGGGGGGCGCGTGATGAACAAAATTGAAGCGATCAAGTCGGAACAAGACGGATTATCGGTTCGTGACAGGCTGGCACACTATGCGCAAGCTGGGTGGGAGGCCATCCCGGAAGACGATGTTCAACGGTTGAAATGGTACGGTCTGTTCCTGCGGAATCCCACGCCCGGGTACTTCATGCTGCGGGTGCGCATGCCGGGCGGCCACACGACGGCGGCTCAACTCCACGTACTGGCGGACATCGCGCTGGCGCATGGCAACGGCGTGATCGATGTGACGACCAGGCAACAAGTGCAAGTGCGCCATCTCACGATCGCAGCGGTGCCTGCGGTGTTCGACAAGCTGACGGAGGTGGGGCTCACGTCGATGCAAACCGGCATGGACAGCGTGCGGAATATCATGACGTGCCCAGTGGCCGGTCTGAATCCCAACGAACTGCTCGACGGAACCGACATCGTGCGCGCGATCAATCACGAAGTGCTGGGAAATGCGGCCTATACGAATTTGCCGCGCAAGTGCAATATCGCGGTGACCGGCTGCGCGGACAATTGTCTCCACACGGAGACGCAAGACATCGCGTTGGTGCCGGCCTATCACGACTTGGGCCACGACAAGTGTTACGGCTACAACGTCCTGGTAGGCGGGAAGTTGGGCTCCGGCGGCTATCGCATCGCCAGTTCGTTGGATATGTTCGTCAATCCGGCGGAGGCCTTTGACGTGTGCCGGACGCTGCTGCACATCTATCGGGACCACGGGCCACGAGAGAATCGCACGCAAGCGCGGTTCGCATTTCTGGTCGAAGCCTGGGGCGAGGCACGGCTGCGTCATGAGGTGGAGGTGCGGATGGGGCGAGCGCTGCCTGCTGCGGGCGTCGATGCTCGAGCGGCGGCGGAGCGCGATCACATCGGAATCTTCCGCCAAAAGCAACGTGGCATGAACTATGTCGGGCTCAAAGTGCTGGTGGGACGGATCAAAGCCGCGGAGCTACACGGCATCGCCGGGTTGGCGGATCGATATGGGACAGGTGAAGTGCGACTCTCACCCGCGCAAGCGTTCGTCATCCCACATATCAGCGACCGGCTGGTGGGTGAACTGGCGGAAGAGCCGCTGGTGAAGCAATTCGCGTACAATCCATCGGCCCTCTACAAGGGGTTGGTGAGTTGCGTCGGCAGCGACTATTGCAACCTGGCCGTCATTGAAACCAAAAGCCGGGCCGTGGAAACGGCGCGGACGCTGGAGCGGAGGTTGGGCGATACCCTCAAGCCGATCACCGTCCATTGGTCAGGCTGTCCTGCCGGCTGCGGCAATCATCTCGTGGCGGATGTTGGATTGCTCGGCAAAAAGGCCCGAGTGAACGGCAAAGTCGTCGATGCTGTCGACATCTTTGTCGGTGGCCGTTCGGGGCCGGATCCGAAGTTGGCCATAAAGATCATGGAGGATGTGCCCTGCGACAAGCTTCCGGCGGTACTGGAAAATGTGATGCCGTATCATACGCGGGACAAAATGCATCGGGTTCGTGGAAAGGTCGTGCCCAAGGCCGGGAGCGCGGCGAAACCGGCGTCAGACAATGAGAGGGCTGCCATCCTGCCCGGCCTCACGCCGCAACCCTTTTCGGCGTAAGGCTTGAGCCGATTTCGGACTTGAGTTATTCTCCTGGGCTCAACAAGGAGGCAGTATGGCCAAGAAACTCAAGTCGAGCCAGGAACCGGCTGATGTGCTCAGCCGGCATATCGAAGATGTCCGTGGAACACTAGCGACCTTTCAGACGTTCTTATCTCGGCGGAAGGGGAATGCGTCGCTGGAGGCATTTGACGAGCAGGCCGAGGAACTGCTGAGCGAGGCGTTTGGTGGGGCCTCGGAGGAACTGGAGGCGTATCAGTACGCCAAGCTTGGCGAGGCGGCGATTCTTCCGGAGGAGGCGCAGGAGGCGGGTACGCACAATCTCGATCGTGAGAGCCTGCATCAACGCAAGCAGGTGCTGGAAAGTTGCCTGGCGCAGCTTGAACTGAAGCGCAGCACCAGGATCGGCCGTGATTGGCGGCGAACGCTTGGAGAGCGGATCGACGGCCGTACGGTGGCGGAATTCATGTCATCCGAGGTCCGAAGCGTCCACAAAGGCGCGTCCATTAAAGAGGCCGGTCGCCTGCTGCAGAAGTGGCGCATCGGATCGTTGCTCGTCGACGACGGTTCCCGTTATCTCGGCATCATTACGGATACGGATCTGAGCCGAAAAGCAGTGGCCAAGGGGTTGGATCCGAACACGACGACGGTGATGTCGTGTATGAGCAAGGTGGTGATCACCATCGAAGACAGCGAGCCCATCAAGGAGGCTCTCCGGCTGATGAAGAAAGAAGGCATTCGCCACCTGCCGGTGACGGAAGACGGCACGATCATCGGGGTGTTATCCGTGGGAGATCTCCTCCGCGCGTACCAGAAAATGCTCGAACTCTAATAATAGATTGGTCGGGTTCATCAGCTTCATCCGGTTCACGGGAAGGCGCCGGCGTACCTCAATCTGCGACCGGCCCTCCCGTGTACTGCGGTCTTGCCGTGGCGGCGCTCTGGAGTATTCCTCGGCGCCGCACCTCTTCCCCACCATATCATGCGGCGACTGGTAGTGGACTCATCATCCGCCGCTGGTCTCGACCGGTTGTCCGGTGGTTACAGAGCGTCCTCATTGCTACGACGCCGAAGCCGTGCGGCTTGGTATGGCGGCATCACCTCCGTACTGCCACAATAGTCGCTCGTCGACCGCCGCTCAAGTGGCTGCAGTCAGGACGCCCTGGTCTCAAGGGAGTGATGAAGGGAGGCAAGATGTACGATGATGGGCAGGACGCGAGCAATGGCCGGCCAGGAGTGATCGCGGCGATTCCAAGGCATCACACCGCCATGCGCATCTTGCTGGTGGTGCTCTGCGCCATGGCGTGTACGGGAATCTGGCCGGTAAAGACCGCGGCTGCGGATGTGTCGGATCCCGGTGCGGTGAAATGGCACCCCGGCCACTACTATGCGCCGATGTCGTTCATGCGGACCAACCCGAAGATCATGGCACAAGTCTATCGCGAGCTGCAGGCGACCCCCGCGTTGCGCGGGCTGCAGATGCGTGTTGAGTGGCCGGAGTTGGAACCTGAGGAAGGTCAGTATGACTTTACGGCAATTGAGCGGGTATTGGCCGAACTGGCGCCGCACAACAAGCGGCTGATTGTGCTGTTGGAGCTGAAATCCTTCAAGCCTCAGGTGTTGCCCGTGCCATTCTACATGGCAAGCGAGACATATGAGGGAGGGGCGTTCCCGTTCAGCAGTTACGGTACGGATGCGCCACGCGGAAATAATCTGAAACTCTGGAACCCGGCGGTTCGTGATCGCCTCGTTGCGCTCATTCGTGAATTGGGGAAGCGCTTCAACGGCCATGCGCATTTCGAGGGCATAGGTCTTCCCGAAACTGCGATGGGACAACCGCTCGTCCCGGTGTCCAAGCGTGACGTCGAGCGACAGTACGACAATCTGCTCAGTGTGCAGCAAGCGATGCGCGCGGCGTTCCCGAACACGATGACGTATCAGTTTGTAAACTATCCGCGCGAGATGTTGCCCTCGTTTGTCGGCCAGATGCGCACAATCGGGACGGCGTTGGGCGGGCCTGATGTGTTCATCGACGACCCCGGCTTGAACTTCGACCGTCCGAATAAGCCTAAAGGGGCATACCATTTTTATGCGCCGTTGTCCGGCGTCGTGCCGTTGACGCCCTCGGTGATGCAGTCCAACTATGAGAACACGCAACACGACGGACGAGGGAGAGTACCGACCATCGCCGAGTTGTTCGCGTTTGCGCGAGACCGGTTACGGGCGAACTACATTTTTTGGACCCGCGCCCCGAACTACTACCCCAAGGTGTTGGAATTTATGAGTGGGCTGTCTGCGGCGGACGGCCAGGCCCGTGGGCTCAATCCGACCTGTCCCAAGGTCTACGCGTCGTGCGTGGAGTAGGGAGCAGGCGGAGAGTGCCAAGGCCATCTGGGCAGAGGCGCCGGTGGAGATTGCCTTGGACGGCCCAATCTGATAGTCGGGCTAGGAACTCCCGCAGGCGGCTTTCAAGAGCCCCCCGGTGGCGGTGCCCTGTGTGGCTGCAGACCACTGGTTCGAGGTGCCGCCGGAGCGCACGATAGTGCCGGCTCCCATTTGCCCGGAAAACCAGCTCGACTTGAGCGACTGGCTTTTCTTGTTTTGGCAGTCGTATTCGCGCTGTGTGGCTTTGGAAAGAGCGGGAGCGTTTCCACCTTCTGTCTGTGCGCTCTTGTAATCGAACAGGTCGAGCATCACGACGGTTTCATCGGCTTTCTTGATGCTGGCGTAATCGGCGTAGTAGACGTAGCTGTCCGTCTCGCCGATCTTGGCCCATTCTCCCACCGGCTTGAGGCCGGAACCGGCGCTGTCACCGCTTTCCCCGCATGCAGTCAGACCCGCGCAGCAAAGCAGGACCACAGATAGTCGTCGTAGCATGATTTCCTCCAATCACTCCGCAGCTCCCACTGTACCATGGTTTGGCCGAATCTCGACGCGGGGTGGTTCCGATACATGCAGAGAGAGGCCGGAGGAGGTTGGCGTTTTCGGGGAGGCAATTCCCACTGGGATCAAACCGACGGCCCCCCTTATTCGAGATCAGTTGAGGGCTCAGTTGATATCGGTGGTGTTGGCGTAATCTTGTGCTTCTAGCCCGTAGATGTTCACGGGCAGGGGCTGCCATTCTACTGCAGAGTAGGCGGCAGCATATCTACTGCATGGAGGTAAGAACGCTTGGCTAGGAGGACGGTATCTGGTTTTGTGTGAGTGCAACCGCCGACCAAGAAATCTGCTCAATAAATGCCGAGGACTGGGTTCCGCAATAGGGGAGGAAGATTCTCTGGGACGTCCACTCGACTGATTGAATGTGTCAAGCAATGTCGCAAACCATTAATGGCTGGCCAGGTGGACTACTCTCAATCAAATGATGACCACTGGGTGCTGCTTTTAGCAAAAACAGCAAAGAGAAACTCCGAAAGGACGGCCCAATGTCCCATAAGATCGCTAGAGTGTTGCGAAAGCCAATCAGAAGGTGAATCAAAGGCCCATCCCCTGATGTTACCGAATCCATGCAACTCAGGCGTCCGAAAGTCTTGCTCGAACTTTGTTAGTGCATCGCTAGCGAGAGCGACCATCTCCGGAGTTACATCGTCAAACCCAGCAGCGAAGTGCGTGAAGAAAAATCTTCGCTTGCTTCGCTGTCCCTGAAGTCGTCGGACCAGGTCCGCTCCCTCAGTTACCATTGCAACCCATAGAAAAGTCTTGTCCCATACTGATCGGATTCTTGCGATGAGAGAAAAGGCTGATCGTGATCGACGTAAGGCAATGGAGAACGATTGCAAATTTTCATAGGGACGATAGTTCATGCGCGCGATGTCTGGAACTAAGTATTTGTTCTCCATCCCTGCCAGACCGCTGAGATCGTAATGGGTGTGAATGAAACCAAGTTTGATCTCGAGTGCAAGGGCGATTCTTCTGGATAGCTCAACGTCGCTGACACCTGATGTTTTGCCAAAATCGTATAGAAGGCGGAGAGCCGGACAGTCTTGAACTAGGGAAGGTCTGATTAAT
>NZ_CAJNBJ010000003.1 GCF_905220995.1 Nitrospira defluvii | reverse complement strand
AGGAGTGGTACTCCTTAGAAAGGAGGTGATCCAGCCGCAGGTTCCCCTACGGCTACCTTGTTACGACTTCACCCCAATCACCGGCCATACCGTGGGCGCCTGCCTCCTTGCGGTTGGCTTGGGCGACTTCAGGTACAACAGGCTTTCGTGGTGTGACGGGCGGTGTGTACAAGGCCCGGGAACGTATTCACCGCGGCGTGCTGATCCGCGATTACTAGCGATTCCGCCTTCATGAGGTCGAGTTGCAGACCTCAATCTGAACTGAGGCCGGTTTTTTGCGATTGGCTCCCCCTCACGGGTTTGCAGCGCTTTGTACCGGCCATTGTAGCACGTGTGTGGCCCCAGGCATAAAGGCCATGCTGACTTGACGTCATCCCCACCTTCCTCCCCGTTATCCTGGGCAGTCCTTTCAGAGTGCTCGGCATGACCCGGTAGCAACTGAAAGCAGGGGTTGCGCTCGTTGCGGGACTTAACCCAACACCTCACGGCACGAGCTGACGACAGCCATGCAGCACCTGAGCACGCTGGTATTGCTACCTCGTTAGGCTTTCACCCTTCTACTACGTGCATGTCCAACCTGGGTAAGGTTCTTCGCGTTGCGTCGAATTAAACCACATGCTCCACCGCTTGTGCGGGCCCCCGTCAATTCCTTTGAGTTTCAACCTTGCGGCCGTACTTCCCAGGCGGGATACTTAATGCGTTAGCTGCGGCACCGGCGGTAACCCGCCGACACTTAGTATCCATAGTTTAGGGCGTGGACTACCAGGGTATCTAATCCTGTTTGCTCCCCACGCTTTCGTGTCTCAGCGTCAGGTATGTTCCAGAGCGCCGCCTTCGCCACCGGCCTTCCTCCCGATCTCTACGCATTTCACCGCTACACCGGGAATTCCGCGCTCCTCTCCCACCCTCTAGCCTGGCAGTACCCTCTGCGCTTTCCGGGTTGGGCCCGAAGCTTTAACAGAAGGCTTACCAAACCGCCTACACACCCTGTACGCCCAGTGAATCCGAACAACGCTTGCCACCTTCGTATTACCGCGGCTGCTGGCACGAAGTTGGCCGTGGCTGCTTCTGGAGGTACCGTCCGAACGATTGCTCGCTCCATCTTCCCTCCCGAAAGGGGTTTACAATCCGAAGACCTTCATCCCCCACGCGGCGTCGCTGCGTCAGGCTTTCGCCCATTGCGCAATATTCCTTACTGCTGCCTCCCGTAGGAGTCTGGCCCGTGTCGCAGTGCCAGTGTGGCTGATCGTCCTCTCAGACCAGCTACCCGTCAAAGCCTTGGTAGGCCGTTACCCTACCAACAAGCTGATAGGACATGAGCTCATCAAAGAGCGCCACACTCACAGTGTGGCTTTCCTTCCGAATCCGAAGACCCGGAAGCGTACGCGGTATTAGCCAACCTTTCGGCTGGTTATTCCCCACTCGATGGTAGATTACCCATGTATTCCTCACCCGTTCGCCGCTTTACAAGTGTATTGCTACACCTTCTCGCTCGACTTGCATGTATTAGGCGCGCCGCCAGCGTTCGTTCTGAGCCAGGATCAAACTCTCATAAAGGTTCTACTTGAATTGGACCCGAGGGCCACCTCTTCAATACACCTTACCTTACTCATTTCTCGCTCTATTCAGTTGTCAAAGAACCGTTTCGCGTTTCGGAGGATTTTTCACTCCCCACGCGAGCCGCGCACTTTACTACGCGGGACTGACCATGTCAAGAGGGTCAGAATTTATTTTTTTGATCTGGGCTTCCTGAGAATCCGTCGCGGGGCTTCGAACCGCACCGGCCACTAGGCTGGATCAAACGTGCACTCTTATACCAATCTGAATTTCCGGAGTCAAGCCTTGAAAAGATCTTTTTAATATCGCAGAGTGTTTCTCATGGAAAATCGGTTCAGTTTAAAACGTCGCAGCCTCCTAACGCTCACTGGAATTGCGGCTGCCGCCGGCCTCACTGGTGGCTGCGATGGGGTTGGATCTTTTTTCGGACGCATGTTCGCCATGCCCCCTCGCGATACCAACTACTTCACTGAAAATAAAAAGTTCTACGTCGTGAACTATTCTGACTCCCCGTTTAACGTCTCGCGCGACCTGAGACAAGACGAATGGCGATTAGCGGTGAAGGGCGAGGTGAAAAAGCCCCTCTCGCTGGGATGGCGCGAACTATTGAACCGCGAGAACTTCGAGCAAATCTCTACGCTCATGTGCATTGACACGTTACCCGGTGGAGACAGTCTCGGCAACGCGCGATGGCGGGGAATTTCCTTAAAAAAACTGCTCCGGGAGGCAGAAGTCGATGAAGAGACGACCCGAGATATCGTATTCCGAGGGGCAGACGCCTATGACGACAGCATTCCGCTCGCGCGCGCGATGCAGGATGACGTCATGCTCGCTTTCTTGATGAACGGCGAGAAATTGCCCAAAGAACATGGCTTTCCGCTCCGCCTGCTCGTCCCCGGACTATACGGCATCAAAAATGTGAAATGGATCATTGAAATCGAAGCGTATGCAGGGGACTACCGAGGCTACTGGCAGCGAAAGGGCTGGACGGACGATGCCACAATCAAGACATTCTCCCGCATCGATTCGCCGGGCCACTATCAAACATTGCGTGGCCCCGAACAACGATTCCGCGGCATCGCATTTGGCGGACCGAACTCCATTAGCAAAGTGGAAATCAGCCTCGACGCAGCAAGAACGTGGGACTCCTGCGAAATTGAAACACCCATGTCTCCTTACTCATGGGTGATCTGGAACTATACGTGGCATCCACACAAACGGGGCAAATACCAGGTCGCCGTCCGTGCCGTTGACAGCAAAGGACAGCCGCAAATTGCCGAGTTGATTCGTCCGCAACCGGCCGGCTCGAGTGGATTACACACGATTATCGCCGACGTGGAGAGCCTGTAAATCCCCTGGTTTCGCCCCCCATCGCGCACTTGCATCGCTCATCACGCCTGATCAGCACGAACTCCTTTCGACACCGGCACCATTGAGTCAAGACCAGGGCGGTTTGCACGCCATTGGCTCGGCCCGCAATCGCAAGCCCTCCCACCTGCGAGACACGAACATGCACAATCGATTGGGAGGAGGGCTCGGATGCCACTCAACTGCTCGATCCTGACACCTCTCGAATACCCACTCACACCTAGCGTTTGCGACGCATCCATCGATCGGCATTCTTCATAATTACCGACCCTCAACGACCCCTTCACCGCCGCGCACAGACTGCCCAATCATTGAATGGAGTCCACGACCTCACACAAATCCTGCATCAATTGTTGACATCCAGAGGCACACGCAGTCCATGCCAATTTGTAAGCGTTTAGCGACTCGACGCATTGTCCTTCTGCTGGGAAATCACCTGTCACCTTCAGTTGATAATCAACACATCCTCCGCTGCAATACTGGAGAAACTGCTGTCCAAACGCCGCCCGACACCCCGCGCCCAGCGACGGAACTCGATAGCACCGCCCACTGCACGGTATCGTGATTGTACGTATCGGCCTGAAAGGAGGCCCAGTTGCAATGCCGGGTCAGCGCCATGGAGAGCATGAACTGATTAAGGGGGAGAGAACTGGGCCTGGCGCGGGGAGGAATCCAGGGCACCCATATACATATTTAGGCCAGGCAGATTTCCTCGCGGCCGAGAGGAACGCGAGTTTAGACGCGTCGAAGAGATCAGGCTGGAGCAGGCGAAACGGCAGGAACTTTTCTCAGGGGCAGGAACGCGCAGAAACACATAGACCGTGCACGGTTCAGCGACAACGACAAGCTACCGCACGCCGCCCTCAACGCGGGCGCTCGCGAAGGTGGTCGCAAACAACTCCACCATGGCACGCACTCCCTTTCGCACCGCGTCAGACACTTCGTCCTTCGGCCCATATCCGAGAATGGCTTGGTTCCAGAGACTGCCAGGCGTCTTCTGGGCGGTATAGGATCCTGCGTTGCAATCGACGTGATAGGCGGCGATATACTGATCTCCCACCGTCCACACCTCGCAGGTGAAAAAACCGAGTTGATTGAGGCGTTCGGGCGCATCCGGTGACGGCCCACTCGAGCCTTCGAGTGCAATCCCGGGCACCTTATTGAGCAGCGTCACCCGAGTCAAATCCGTCAACTCGGCACCGCTGATGCCGAGTTTCTCGGCACTTCCCTGGGTCTGAACTTCCACTGCGACAAACTTTTTGATGTGCCGCATGTCGGTCACAGGAACTATCTCCGGGCTGGCTACCGCCACAGGCAGGGAAGGGAAGACACCGATCCCGAGCAGTATCAGCACGGACAATCGGCATATCACACTCACACAGTTCCCCATGACTCATCCCCTCTTACCACAGCACCACCGTTCGCCAACCGCGTGTTTTCACAGCCTGGTATACCTCAGGTGGGCCCCCCATATCCAGTTTGCCGTGCAACTCAACACCGTATGCGGAAGGAAGACGCGACGACGCTGGAAAACTCGGCAGGTTCCAGAAATGTCGGTCAGTACCGGATGGTTCCCGGCATGGCTTCATACTCGCGAAACACGCGCTGGGCTTCATCCGCCAACACCTGCACCTCAGGAATGTCGCGTTGCTGCGGGGAGCAGGTCAACTGTCGATAAAAGACCTCGTCGTCAAAGCCGATCGCCCCAGTGTCCTTCGCGCTGTTTCCGTAAAACACCCGGTCGAGACGCGACCAGTAGATGGCGCCAAGACACATCGGACAGGGTTGAGCGCTTGTATAGAGCTCACAGCCCTTGAGGGTGAATGAGCCCAATGACCGGGCAGCAGCGCGAATCGCTTCCATCTCAGCATGGGCCGTGGGGTCATTGGTGACGAGGACGCGATTCCACCCTTCGCCGACAATCACTCCTCCTTTCACGATCACGGCACCGAATGGGCCGCCTTCCCCGGCCCTCATTCCCTGACGGCTCAGCTCTATGGCTCTCCGCATCATCCGCTCTGCAGCTGCCCGATCGAAGGCTCGGCCTTGCTGATTCACATTGGCGACAAGGCCCTCACCATTCTGAACGGCTTCCCCTATGGTGATCATGGTGAGACCGGCTACCCCCTTCAGAAGCCGACGACGAGTCCACATGTCACCACCCCTGGTCCGGCAGATTACTGTCTGAATCATAACCGGCACAGCTCATTTCACCCCTCTTCGCCGACATCTCACGCGCGTCGCCCATCCTCTCTCATGACCAACTTTCTCCCTTACGAATGTGCCATCTCTGCCACCTCCTGCGCGCTGAGATCCCGCCACTGACCAGGCTGAAGCTCCCCTAATGTGATCGGCCCGATGGCCAGCCGTACGAGCCGCAACGTCGGATGACCAACCGCCGCCGTCATCCGCCGAACCTGCCGGTTCATCCCTTCACGCAACGTGAGCTCCAGCCACGCCGTCGGCACATGCTTGCGAAATCGGATCGGGATTGGTCGTTCTGGCAAAGAAGGCGGAGTCGGCAGCAACCGGGCCTGAGCAGGCCTCGTGCGGGTTCCGGCAATCACGACACCGCCCTCCAGCTTTGCCAACGCGGCCACATCCGGCACCCGCTCCACCTGCACGAGATAGACTTTGGGGAGATGGTGTCGAGGATCGGTAATGCGATGGGCCAAACGGCCGTCGGAGGTCAGCAGGAGCAAGCCCTCACTGTCCAGATCCAACCGGCCGGCAGGGTAGACATCGGGGACATTGAGATACGCGCTGAGCGTGGGGCGCCCCTGGACGTCCGTAAAGCAAGGCAACACGCCATAGGGTTTGTACAGGGCGAGGGTCCGACCGACGCGGGGCAGCGTCATGACCATGGATCGCTCAGTCACCTGTCACGATCGGATCGCGGACAGGGGGTCGTGGGTGGAAATGAATAGCCAACGAGCTGGCTAACCGAGAGTGACTGATGAAGCGATGCCGCGCGCCTCGAACTAATCGAGCCGCCTGAAACGAGCCACATATTCTTCGGGAGGGATCGGCGTACTGAAAAATGCCGACTTGCTCTGATTGATGATACGCGTCTTGACGAGCAAGCTTCCGTCCCCTTCTACGGTAAGCTCCTGCGCATACTCGGAAATATTGCGGAGCGGCTCCTCAGCCATCCCCCCTTCATCCCGAGTCCGATGGATGACGATCTGATTCTGACGGCACGTCACGCGGTCCTCCGGTTGCAAATCCAGCTGATGCGCAGTGATGGCGCCATCGTAGCGGTTCACTAACTCCAGCGTATCGTCGTGGACCAGTTCCACTCGCACGGCCTCGCGCGCCGCTTCTGCCGGTACCGGAACCCCCAGCATTGCATTCAAGGTCAGTTTGTTTTCTCGGTTTCGATAGAAACCCACCGTGCCAGGCAACGCCTCGCCTTGTAATTCGTACATTCCGCTCAGTTTGGGACAGTCCGGCCAGGCCAGGCTTGGCTTCAAGGCGGGAGGCAGAGGAGTCCCCGGAGGTGTTTGGCACCCGGTAAGCCCGATGACCCCTGACAGAGCTAGTATCATGGGACCGATCCATCCGGAACTTTTTGGGTGCATGAGGCTCAATACTGACCACATAGGAGAAGTCTAGCGAAGCCATCGTCCGCCTGTCTAGTCATAATCTCCTGAGATCGTCCTCGAGACAAGTCGCCCACGAGACTGTCGCAATACTGCTGAAGCCCTGGACATCACCAACGAATCCAGACATCTGCGCCTTTTTGGTGGGGCCATCGTGGTGCCACAGGGAGGCGAGAAACACCAGCTTCTCGGATTTCCTGGCTTGCTCACCTGCTGGAAATGTGTTTCCATCGAGCGCATCGTCGTCACGGCTTCGGCGAGCGGCAGTCCAGCCTCCAGGAAGGAGTGGTGTCATGAGATGGGAAGGTCAACGGGAAAGCCAGAATATTGAGGACCGCCGTGGAATGGGCGCTGCGCGATCCGGCGCAGGACTCGGATTGGGCGGACTCGTCCTGGTCCTCGCCGTCAGCTATCTCACGGGGACCAATCCGCTCACCCTACTCAACATCCTCAACGGCGTCCAGGAGATCGCCGTGCCTCAAGCCCCGGATCGAATGGTGCCGACCGGATCACCTCGCAATGAGCTTGGAAAATTCGCCGCCGTCGTGCTCGCCGATACGGAAGACACGTGGCGAACATTGCTCCCTCGCATGGGTCGCACGTATGAAGATCCCCATTTGGTGTTATTCACCGGAGCGGTGCGATCCGCCTGCGGCACGGCATCCTCGGCGGTCGGCCCGTTTTACTGCCCCGGCGATCACAAGGTCTATCTGGATCTATCGTTTTTTCAAGAACTGGCGCAACGCCTCGGGGCACCGGGCGATTTTGCCCAAGCCTATGTGATTGCGCACGAGATCGGCCACCATGTCCAGAACCTGCTCGGTATTGCAGAGAAGGTCACCCGGTTACAACAGCGCGGTTCGTCTGCGGAGCGCAATGCCCTCTCCATCAAGATGGAACTGCAAGCCGACTGTCTGGCTGGGGTCTGGGGATATCATGCCAGGCACAACCGCAACCTCATCGAGCCGGGCGATTTCGAAGCCGGTCTCCGAGCGGCCGCGGCGATTGGTGACGACCGGCTGCAGAACATGGAGCAGGGTCAGGTACAACCGGAAAGTTGGACCCACGGCTCGTCCGAGCAACGGATGACTTGGCTCCGGCAAGGCTTACAATCAGGAGATCCCGCTGCCTGTGACACGTTCACCGAGAAACGTTCCTAGCGTCATGTTGCTGCATCATACAGCATCGACGCGCTGCAGCGTGGCGTACAATGGTTCAGACAATTCCTGACTGGGTCCCGCCCCGCCGGAACAACCGCGGCCAGATTAGTCGTCGGATTCCAAAGGAAGTAACCGGTAGGAAGAAACAGGTCAGTACGCACAACGGTGTGCATGAGCATCGAAGACGTATGGAGACCGAGTTTCGAGCAGAACGCCTTCCGGATCGTCGGGAACACCGCCCGCACGACCGCACTCAGGGCACGAATTTGCTATGCCAGGCTTTGCTTAGAATCCGATGCTGATGCCGCCACCGCTACGGCTGCCGCCACCACCAAACCCAACACCTCCGAATACACCCCACCAAGGACCGGAGGTCCGTGGATGGTCATCCCGCCTGCGATCCCACCGGTGAAGATGTTTCACGTCCAGCGTGGGAAATCGGTAATCGGCCTCATCCATTTTCTCAACCGACGCACCCGTGACCTCCCCGATAATGGTCACTCTTGTGCCCTCTACGATGGTCGACGGATCGAGGAATTCTTTGTGCAAGGCCAGAAATCGCCCCTTTGATTGCAGGCGATCTACCTCAGGCTCCTCCTCATCATCCAAGGGAAGTTGCAAGACCTCCAGCTGAGTCCCGCCCTCTGTAGCCTTCGCCTTGAGGACTTCGCCACCCAGCAAGACAACCTTGCCCCGATACGAATCGGGGGACGCCACTATTTGATCGAATGACACCGTCTTCTCAACCTGGGGTTCCAAAGATTCCGGGATCACCCGCGTGGACGCACAACCGGCCGTCACGACCAAGAGCCCGATGGCCAGATACCGACACACACACATCATGTGAGCAGTATAACGAACATCACCGACCGATACTACAACCATGGCCACTCCAGGACATCGCCACTTATTCACTGAGCACAACGACATTTCTTCAGGCCCCGGCTCTGGTCTATACTGGGATTCTGACAGTTTCTCTATCGAAAGGAACGGCTCTCTATGTCGTGCATGCCTTTTCGCTACTCGCAGCAGCTCGTCATCCGTACGGTATTGATGCTGGCCTCCGTGGCGTTTCTGGCTGACCTGCACCCGGTCGACGCCACAGCCATCGACGCCGCCAGGCTGGAACACGCCAAACTTGCCACCATCGGAGTCTTAGAAGACACTCAAGATCAACGCACCCCGGACAAGCCAGGCAAGATCCTGGTACGCGGCACCGGCTTTCACTTACGCGACGGGTACATCGTCACCGCCCGCCACGCGGCAGAAAAGCAAGATGCCACGACCGGCACCATCATTCAAAAGCAGATTCGAATTCTGACCACAGACCTCCATGAATTGTCGGCCGATCTCGTGGGCGACAGCGCATTCATGGACGTCGTCGTGTATCGCGTCACCGAGGCCCATCGCCCGAAACTCCAGGCAGCGGTCGCGTTTGCGGCCGGTGATGTTCAGCCGGGCCAGGAAGTGTTCACCGTCGGCTATCCCATGGGCTGGGGACCGACCATGTCATTCGGCCATCTAGGCAACACGAACACCTTCCTTCAAACGGTGGACACCCGCCTGATTCAGGCCGATGTCGCCGCCTGCAGTGGTAACTCCGGCGGCGGACTCTTTAACGAGAAGGGCGAAGTCGTGGGGATCATGCACGCCATCATTCAAACGGAACGCGACGATTCCACTGCCCACTGCAGTCGCATGGCTTTTGCGATTCCCGCCCTGCTGGCTGAACGCATCGTCACCGCCGCCTTGGACGGCAAGCCTCTGACCTTTTCCAAAATGGGCATCCATATGGTCGCCGTGAAGGACGGCACCAGATGGCGCATGGCGGTGAAAGACGTCATGGAACCGGCCAAGTCTGCCGGCATTCAAAAGCACGACGTCATTATTGCCGTGGACGACACCGACATTCAGGACGCCGCGCACTTAAAGAACTACTTGATCGAGCGCACCAAGCCTGGCCAACAGGTGAGCGTGAAAGTTCGTCGCATCGATACCAATCTGACGTTTACGGTGACCTTGGGGGGCGGCTGATTAGCGCGCTCAGGAATCAGCTCGAGACAATCAATGGAAGGATGAAGGACCAGCGTGGGCCGAACGTCACACCGGCAGGGCTTGGTACCAGCCGTTCGCCTGAATGAGGGTGAGCGGCTGGTCGAATAACCGCCCCAAATTTTCCTCTGTCAGCAGCTCCGTTTTGGGCCCATCCGCAAAGATGGTCCCGCTCTTGATCAAGACCACACGCTCAATCTCCGGCGGTATCTCATGCAGATGATGCGTGACGAGGAGCACGCTCTTCCCTTTGTGAATTTGAGTCCGCAGCAGATCGAGGTACTGGAAACAGGCTTTGATGTCGAGGCCGCTGGTCGGCTCATCCAGCACAAGAACCGACGGATCGTGGACCAACGCGCGCCCCAGGAGAAATCGCCGCTGCTCACCGGTCGACAAATGACCGAACATCCGCCCGGCCAGCGAGTCAATCCTCAACTCCCGCATCACCTCATACGCACGCGCGATCTGTGCCTGGGTGAATGTTTGATGGTCGTAGGTGTCGTTACTGGCATAGAAACCAGAGAGCACGACTTGCAGACCCTCGGCGCAAATTAAATAGTCTCGCTGAAGATCATGCGACACCAGCCCCAGATGCTTCCGCACATCCCACACGCTCCAGCGTTCTTGGCCGAAAAGACAGAGCCGCGTCTCATCCAGTGCCAGTGGATGAACTTCGCCCGACAAGAGTTTGAGGAGCGTGGACTTGCCGGCTCCGTTTGGTCCGACTATCGCCGCATGCTCACCCGCCTGAAGCAAGAAGGAAAAATCGGCGAAGACGCAGGTATCCCCCCTGTAGACGGTGGCGTGTTGAATGTCGAGAACAGGCAAGGAGTGAGGGGGCTTGGCCTGCATGGCACGAGTCACTAGGCTAGAGGTCTTCCGCCTTCTGGCTGGCCTTCGAACTAGCCTGTCCGTCACGGGATGAGGCTGTCCGCGCGACTGAGCCGGCGATCTTCGGCGTGGCGGTGGCGACATCGGCATTCTGCGCACGATGAAGGAGGGCATGATCCATCAACACAAGGGCCATCATGGCTTCGGCAATAGGCGTGGCACGAATGCCTACACAGGGGTCGTGACGACCGTTCGTCTCGACCACCGCCGGGTTCCCCTGCTTGTCGATCGACCGGCGTGGCACGCGAATACTCGAGGTCGGCTTGATGCCGATGGTGACGACGATATCCTGCCCTGTGGAAATGCCGCCCAATATCCCCCCGGCATGATTGGTGACAAATCCTTCTGGAGTTAATTCATCGCCATGCTCGGATCCCCGTTGTTCGACGGAAGCCAACCCTGCGCCGATCTCCACCGCTTTTACCGCATTGATGCTCATCATGGCCCCGGCCAGATCCGCATCCAGCTTTGCATACACGGGGGCACCCCACCCGACCGGCACATGCTCCGCAACAGTGGTGATTTTCGCACCCACCGAGTCACCGGCCTTCCTGAGCTCATCCATATAGGATTCCAGTTTCCCGACCACCTCGTCATCGGCGGCGAAAAACGGATTGGTTGCCACTGTCGTCCAGTTGGTGAACGGAACAGCGATGGGGCCGAGTTGACTGAGATAACCGTGGATGACGACGCCATGCTTTTCGGAGAGCCACTTCTTGGCAATCGCGGCAGCCGCCACCCGCACAGCGGTTTCACGGGCGGAAGAACGCCCGCCGCCCCGATGATCGCGGATCCCGTATTTCTGCCAATAGGTGTAGTCAGCGTGGCCGGGACGGAAGGTGTCGATGAGGTTGCCGTAGTCGCGGCTGCGCTGGTCTTCGTTGCGAATGAGGAGGGCGATCGGTGTACCCGTCGTCCTTCCTTCGAACAGCCCGGAGAGAATTTCCACCCGATCGGATTCCTGCCGCTGTGTGACGTGGCGTGACGTGCCCGGTTTCCGACGATCGAGATCGCGTTGAATATCCTCTGCCGAAAGCACGAGCCCCGGAGGACAGCCATCGACGACACAGCCGATCGCCGGCCCGTGGCTTTCGCCGAATGAGGTGACGGTGAAGACTCGACCCAACGTATTGCCGGCCATGGAGCGGAAAACGCCTCCCTACTCGACGACATCCAGTTTGATTCGCAATTCCTTCAACTGGTCGGCTCCCACTGTGGATGGCGCCTCGGTGAGCGGGCACTGCGCCCGTTGCGTCTTGGGAAACGCAATGACATCGCGAATCGAATCAGCGCCACCCAGTAGCATAATCAGTCGATCCAGCCCGAACGCAATGCCTCCATGCGGTGGCGCACCATACTCCAGCGCTTCCAGCAGGAAACCGAACTTCGCCTGCGCCTGCTCCTTGCCGATCCCCAGCAGATCCAGAATCCGAAACTGAATGTCGCTGCGATGGTTGCGGATACTGCCACCGCCGATCTCACTCCCGTTCAGCACCATATCGTAAGCTTTCGCCCGTGCCTTCAGCGGCTCCGTGTCGAGAAACGGCACGTCTTCATCCATCGGCGCCGCAAACGGATTATGCATGAACACATACCGTTTCTCTTCCGGCGAATAGTCTAGAAGTGGAAATTCGGTGACCCACAAGGGTTTCCAGGCCGTCTTGTCGATGAGATTCAGTTCTTCGCCGAGCAACAGGCGAATCCGGCCCAGTACGTCATGGACGATCGCCGGCTTATCCGCGCCGAAGAGGACGAGATCTCCCGGCTTCGCCTCCGGCAACGCTGCCGCAAAAGCTTTGGCATCGAGAAACTTGGCGATGACCGACTCAAGCTGTCCTTCCGCGGTGATTTTCAACCAGGCCAGGCCCTTCGCCCCAAAGCTCTTCGCTGTCTCGCCCAAGGCATCAATGCGGCTCCTTGCGATCGACGCGCCGCCGGACACAATCAACACCTTGACGAGCCCTCCCTTGGTCGCCGCATCCTTGAATACCTTGAAGTCGCTGTTCGCCGCAAAGTCCGTGACATCGTGCAAGGGCATATCGAACCGCAGATCCGGCTTGTCGGATCCATATCTGCCCATTGCTTCCGCATAGGTCATCCGCGGGAACGGCACGGGCAATTGCACCCCGCCGGCATCCTTGAACACCGATACGATCATCTGCTCCATCAGCGCCATGACCTGCTCACGATCCACAAAGGACATCTCGAGATCGATCTGGGTAAATTCCGGTTGACGATCGTTCCGCAGGTCTTCGTCGCGAAAACAACGGGCGATCTGGTAATACCGATCCACGCCGCTGATCATCAACACCTGCTTGAATAATTGCGGCGACTGCGGCAGTGCATAAAACATCCCCGGATTCACACGACTCGGCACCAGATAGTCACGGGCACCTTCCGGTGTGCTTTTCGTCAACACCGGCGTTTCCACTTCGAGAAAGTGCTCGGCGTTCAGAAACGTGCGCACCGCCTGCATAATCCCGTGTCGTAGCCATAAGAGCCGCTGCATCCGTGGACGTCTAAGGTCGAGGTACCGATACTTCAACCGCAGCGATTCGGTGATCTCTACGTCGTCCTCGATCATGAACGGTGGGGTCTTCGCCTCATTAAGAATCTCGACCGCATCGACAAATATCTCGATGTCCCCCGTGGGCAAATTCGGATTGCGCGATTCCTCCGGCCGAGCCATGACTTGGCCGGTCACCGAGATGACACATTCACTCCGCAGCGTATGCGCGGCCTGATGCACCGCTGCGTTCCTCTCGGCATTAAACACCACCTGAGTGACGCCGGTTCGGTCCCGCACATCGATAAACAACACCATGCCGTGATCGCGGCGGCGCTGCACCCAGCCATTCAACACGACCTGCTGACCGACATGCGCCTTGGTCAACTCTCCGCACCGATGGGTCCTGATCTTCATGCTCTTCTCCGCGTCGAGTGCCGCGATGGTTTCGCAGAGCCCCGCTCTCCCGGACGCGACGACTGAGACCCACCACGCCGGTTCTGTTGAAATTTCTGACCTGCACCTGGACGGCCTGGCGCCGCACCACGACCAGATCCTTGGGACTTCTCGCCTGAGCGTAACGGTCGGCCCCCACGTTCCCCCTGCGGACGTTGAAGGCTTCGTGCCTCTCCGGAGACACGCCCCTCGAACTCTCCGACCTCCCGCTTGGGCCCTCGTTTTACCCCGCTCGATGTGGTGTTGCGCCGGAATTTCGCGCCGTGACTCATGGGGCGCTTCCTCCCCCCGGACCCTGGGCGTGAGGATATCCGGACCTCCCGATCCGGCTTCGGCCGGCCGCCAGATTCCGATCGCTGCGATCGCGGCCCCCGCCCTGTTCGCACAGGCTTGGGTGGTCGTGGCGGGGCCGGCTCGGTCGGCGGCATCCAGCGAACCGGCTTTCCCGATGCATCCAGTTCCGGACGTTCCGCGCGGGCGATGCGATCGCCTACAAGCTCCCGTAATCGATTGGCCTCACGGTCGGTCAAAAACCGGTACTCCCCCGCCGCCAAATCACCCAACAAGAGCGGCCCCATCCGCACCCGCGTCAGCTTAATGACTGCATGACCAACGGCTTCGAGCATCCGCTTTACTTGATGCTTTCGTCCCTCATGGATCGTGACCTCCAGCCAGGAATTGCTCTCGGCCCGGCTGATCTTCTGCACCTTCGCCGGCGCCGTCAGTCCATCTTCCAGCTTGACGCCCCGCTCCAATGTCCCGATTTCGGCATCGTTCAGGACGCCCTTGACCTTAATCAGATAGGTCTTCGGGACATGGTACCGCGGATGGAGAAGTGCCTGAGCCAAATCTCCGTGATTGGTCAGAAGCATGAGTCCTTCACTATCGAAATCCAACCGACCGACCGGAAACACCCGCACCGACACGCCGCGCAGGAAATCTTTCACGGTCGGACGCCCCTCAGGATCGTCGAGCGTGGACATCACGTTCTTAGGCTTATTCAAGATCACATAGACATAGGGCTGGGCGGCGCGCAGATGTTTGCCGTCGACTTTGACATGGTCGCGGTCAGGATCAACTTTGATGCCGAGTTCTCTGACGACAGCGCCGTTGATCGTGACGCGGCCGGACGTGATCAATTCTTCGGCTTTGCGGCGGGAAGCAAGGCCGGTTCCGGCAATCAATTTTTGCAGTCTGACTTCCACACACATCCTTTACTGAAGCGCGCCGGAGCACGCGTCGTGCATCTCACCTGCACCCTTGCAGCCACCAGGCATTACCAACGGGGTGTTACGCCACTCTTATTCCCATTCAATGGTCGACGGTGGCTTCGAGCTGATGTCATAGACAACCCGGTTGACACCCTTGACTTCGTTGATAATACGACTCGACATTTTTCCCAGCACCTCGTTCGGGATCTTGGCCCAGTCGGCAGTCATCCCGTCCAGGCTAGTCACGGCGCGAATCGCGATCACATGCTCATACGTGCGCTGATCACCCATCACGCCGACGGTTCGAATCGGTAACAGCACGGCAAAGGCTTGCCAAATCTCACGGTAGAGCCCCGCGGCCCGGATTTCCTGATCGACAATGGTTTCTGCCCCACGCAGGATCGCCAAACGCTCCTTGGTGACCGTCCCCAGCACCCGAATCGCCAACCCAGGACCTGGAAACGGCTGCCGCCAGATGATGTCCTCCGGCAAACCCAACTCCTGTCCCAAAACCCGTACTTCATCCTTGAATAATTCACGAAGCGGCTCCACCAGCTTCAATTTCATACGTGTCGGCAACCCGCCCACGTTGTGATGCGTCTTGATCGTCGCTGACGGCCCCTTGAAGCTGACGCTTTCGATGACGTCGGGATACAGCGTGCCTTGGACCAGGTACTTCACCCCTTTAAACTTCTTGGATTCGGTCTCAAAATTCTTGATGAACAGGCGTCCGATGATTTTCCGTTTTCGCTCCGGATCGGTCACGCTCTTCAGCGCGGTGAGAAACTGACTGCTGCGATCGAGAACCCGCATATTCAGGTGCAATTGCGAGGCGAAGGTCTTCTCCACCTGGTCCCGCTCGCCGGCTCGCAACACCCCGTTATCCACGAAGATGCAGGTCAATTGGTCGCCGACCGCACGATGCGTCAGCGCCGCCGCAACAGATGAGTCCACCCCGCCACTCAACGCACAGATCACCCGCTCCGTCCCGACCTGCTGTCTGATTTGTTCCACGGCCGTGTCGACATAGGACCGCATGGTCCACGTCGGCTGGCAGCCGCAGATGTCGTAGACGAAATTCTTGAGCATCGTGGCGCCCTCAGTCGTGTGCGCGACCTCCGGATGAAACTGCAGGCAGTAAATCCGTTGTTTGGCATCATGCCGCTTCATCGCGGCAATGGGAGAGTTGTCGGTGTGCGCGATAGAACGGAATCCCGGAGGCATTCGTTCAATGCGATCGCCGTGCGACATCCAAACGATCGTCGAACCGTTTGTGCCAATGCCCTTGAACAGATCCGACCGATCATCAAGCCTGAGCTCGGCCCGGCCGAATTCTCGGTGCTGCGCCCTTTCCACATCGCCGCCCTGCAGGTGGGTCACCAGCTGCATCCCATAGCAGATGCCGAGAATCGGAATGCCCTGGTCAAACAACTCCTTGGGCACCTTGGGGGATTTTTTGTCGTAGACGCTGGAAGGCCCGCCAGAGAGCACAATGCCTTTGGGCCGATAGGCCAGGATAGTCGCGAGCGACACGGTGCAGGGCAGAATTTGCGAATAGACCTGCGCTTCTCGGATACGTCGTGCAATCAGTTGCGTGTATTGGGAGCCGAAATCAAGAACGAGAATTCGATCGTGCCAAAGTTCCATAAGCGCTTGGGATGAAATACGTTAGAGGTTCAGTGCGGGGGATGAAGAACAGGGGAAGGGACGATTCACCTTCCACCTGTACGAATGCTATTCCCAATCAGTACGATAATTGGGCGCTTCCTTGGTGATGATGACGTCGTGTACATGCCCCTCCCGAAGGCCGGCCAGCGTCTGACGAATGAACGTCGCTTTTTGTTGCAGCTCGGGAATGGTCTTGCACCCGCAGTAGCCCATCCCGGACTTCACGCCACCGACCATTTGGTAGATGTGCGGAGCCAAGAGGCCCTTGTAGGGAACTCGGCCTTCAATGCCTTCGGGAACGAGCTTTGGAGTCGGTCGCCCACCCTGTCCGTATCGATCGCCGCCGCCTCGCTCCATTGCTCCGATCGAACCCATTCCGCGGTAGACCTTGTAGGTTCGAGCCTGAAATAGCACCGTCTCACCGGGGGCTTCTTCCGTCCCTGCCAACAAACTGCCCAACATGACAACTGAAGCACCAGCCGCCAGGGCTTTTGTAATATCGCCGGAATACTTGATCCCGCCATCGGCGATCACCGGGATATTGGACCCAGCCAATGCTCTGGCGCAATCGCCGATCGCCGTCAATTGCGGCATCCCGGCCCCGGACACCATGCGGGTCGTGCAGATGGAGCCTGGCCCGACTCCGACTTTCACCGCATCCACACCGGCTTTGACCAAATCCTTGGCCGCCTGGGCGGTGGCGATGTTACCCGCGATGATGTCCAGTTGCGGGTACGCCTTTCTGACCATCTTCACCGTATCGAGCACGGCCTGGGAATGCCCATGCGCCGTATCCACCACCACGACGTCCACTCCCGCTTTCACGAGCAAGGCCACCCGATCGGAAGTATCCGGACCGACACCTAACGCGGCCCCGACCCGCAAACGCCCATGAGCATCCTTGCAGGCATTGGGGTATTTAATCCGCTTCTCAATGTCCTTAATCGTGATGAGCCCCTTGAGTTCGAACTGCTTGTTGACGACCGGCAGTTTCTCAATCCGGTGCTCGTGCAGGATCTCACGAGCCTTTTCCAGACTGGTACCTTCCGGCGCCGTGACGAGTTTATCCCGCTTCATCACCTGGGAGACCTTCAGGTCCATCCTCGTCTCGAAGCGCAAATCACGATTCGTGAGGATGCCGACCAACTTGCCGGCCTTGGTGACCGGAATACCTGAAATTCTGTACTTGGCCATCAACTCATGGGCATCGCGAATGGTCTGATCCGGTGCAATGGTAATGGGATCAAGGATCATCCCGCTTTCGGACTTCTTGACCCGATCGATTTCTGCCGCCTGATCCACCGGGGACAACACTCGGTGCACAATGCCGATGCCGCCCTCCTGCGCCATGGCGATGGCGAGGCGCGCTTCAGTCACGGTGTCCATCGCAGCGCTGACGATGGGAATGTTCAGCTGAATATTCCGAGACAAGCGAGTCCGTGTGTCAACCTCACTCGGGAGGACCTGCGATTTCGCCGGAACCAAGACGACATCGTCATAGGTCAACCCGAGCCGAATCTCCTTCTCTAACATCAGCCGCCACCCTCTCCCGGGCTTCCTGCCCGTTCCCGTTAGACCTTCGTGGTACGATCCATCTGCCCGAGCTCCGCTGCGGCATCCGCCTCTTCCTGCAACCGCTCGCTGCCTTCCTCAGCCGGCATGAATTGCTGGACTCGGGTATTACCGCTGTCGACGGCAAAGACACTGCCCCGTGGATCCACGACAATGCCGTACGGGAAGTTGAACTGCCCGTCGCCACCACCAAATCCACCCCACTGGGCAATGAAATTGCCTTCCCGGTCGAATTTTTCAATGCGATGATTGCCGGTGTCGGTGACATACACGTCACCCTGCCCATCAACCGCAATACCCCAGGGTGACCGCAACTGCCCGGCTTCCTGCGCCAGCGGACTGCTGGCGTGGCCGGCCTCGGAACTGCCCCCCCATTTGGTGAGTAACTGAGGCAGCACGTTGGTACTCGTATCGAACTTCTGCACGCGGTGATTGCCCATATCAACGACGTACACGGTGCCGTCCGCCTGATCGACGGCAATGCCGCGCGGGAAGTAAAACTGGCCGTCACCGTTTCCGAAACTCCCCCACGACATGATGAACTCCCCGCTCATGTCAAACTTCTGTACGCGGAAGTTGGCGCTATCTACCACGTAAATGTACCCGCGCACGCGATCGATCGCGATGCCCCACGGCGCGTTGAATTGGCCTTCACCATTCCCGCGCGATCCGAATTTCATCAGGTAGCCGCCCAATTTCCCGTCGAACTTTTGCACCCGGTGGTTGTTCGTATCGACCACGTAGACATCGCCCTTCGCGTCGCAGGCGATGCCGGTCGGATTGTGAAAGTTCGCATTGGCCGCGCCGAAATTTCCCCACAAAATAATGAAATTTCCGTTACGGTCAAATTTCTGAATGCGGTTGTTCCCGTTATCGACGACAAAGAGGGAACCCTGTTGATCGATGGCGAGTCCGTACATCGGCGCCATGAATTCGCCGCCGTGCAGCAGGGAGGCACCGCGACCCGGCTTGCCCCATTTGGAGACGCAGAGGTAGCCCGAGGTATTGACGAGAATCGTGGCGCTCGCCGGCGTGGAAATATTGTTACCAAGATCTTTGAACCAGACAATGACGGTTTTCTGTCCGTCCCCCGGAGAAAGAATGAAGGGGATGGTCGCACCGAACTTAATAGCCGGCGGAACCTCAACCCAGCCCGGCGTGCCCGCCATTGGGGTCATCGGATTTTCCGAGATATAGTACGCGGCAACACCCGTATCGAGGTCGGTGGCGGAAATCGTGACCACGACTTCCGGCGAATTCGTCATGAATGCGCCATGATTCACCACGGCATAAGGTGTCTGAGGCGCCGTGATGTCGATCAGAACCGGCGTCGCCGACACTTCTTCTGACAACTTGCTCTCGGTCCCATCCTCATAGACCGCAGTCAGCGCATAGAAATAGGCCTGATCATTGGTCAGGCCGGTATGGTTGTAGGGACTGGTCACACCCTCGATCTTCGTCCCGCCCTCCTGGCTCAGATTCGGCGAGGTGTGGAAATACAGGTTGTAAGAGACCGCCTTCGGCACATCAAGCCAACTCAAGAAGGTTTCCGTGTCGCCCGGCTTGATGGCCAGATTTCCCGGAGCAGGGTAGTCACTCACCGCCTGCGCTCGCTCACGCTCCTCTTTCCCCCGATTTAATTCCTCATCTGTCGGCACATACTTGATGACGCGATGATTGCCGCTATCAACGACATACACCGCCCCCTCTTTGTCGACGGCAACACCGGATGGAAAGTTCAATTGACCTTCGGTCTTCCCTCGATTTCCCCAGGCGCAGAGGAACGTGCCGTTTCCGTCGAATTTTTGAATACGGTGGTTCCCCTGATCCACGACATACACATTGCCTAGCGCATCGCACGTCACGCCCCACGGTGCCTTGAACTGCCCTGGACCGCTGCCCTCACGCCCCCACTTGGTCAGAAAGCTGCCGCGGGTGTCGAACTTCTGGATCCGGTTGTTCCCTTCATCTGCGACATACGTATTTCCGACGAAATCGACCGCCACTCCGCGCGGGAAGAAAAATGCGCCGTCGAAGCTCCCGTCCCGCCCCCACTTCAATAGGGGTGTCCCGTCACCTTTAAATTTTTGAATCCGAGCATTGTTGGTATCGGTGACATAGATATTGCCTTCCTGGTCGGTCGTCACACCCCAGGGCGCGTCGAATTTGTTCATATCCGCCCCGCGCCAGGCAAACCCAAATTTGCCCCAGGCCTTCATCGGATTGCCGTCGGTATCGAGGCGCTGTACACGATTGTTTCCGGTGTCGGCGACGTAGACCTGACCATCATTGTTCGTGGTGAGGCCGCGGGGATAGTAATAATTTCCTTCCGCACTGCCCGCTTCTCCGCCCCAGCGCCCAAGGAACGTTCCTTCTTTGTCGAACTTTTGGATGGAATGATTGTCCGTATCGGCAACGTAAATATTCCCGTCTTTATCCACCGCGATGCCGGTCGGGGAACTGAACTCGCCATCGTCGACCCCTTCCCGCCCGATCACCTTGGCGATCAAGTACGGGGCCGGGATCGCCATAACTTCCTGAGACTCAGGGCTTTCCCCCTTCTGTGTCACGACTGTGATGACATAGTGGTAACAGGTTCCGTTCGCCAGATCGTCATGCATGAAGGGCGACTGCGCGCCTTCGATGCAGGTTCCTTTTTCCTTCGTTACACCAATGACGGTCTTAAAATCTTCCGCGCTGGCGATGGGGCGGGTCAGTTCCGAAAACTTGATCTGCACGCCTTTGGTGGTCATGAAATATAAGTTGTAATACATCGCATCCGGTACCGCATCCCAGGTAATCATCACCCGGCCATTTCCGGCTTTGGCAGCAACCCCGGTCGGTGCGGGAGGCAATTCCTCCTCCTCGGCTACGGAGTCCCCGGCGCCCCACTCGCTCTGACTTCCTTCTGCGGCAAGATACCGCCGGTCAAACCGAAACATTTCGTCGAGCAGCCAAGCCTTGATCATGGTGTTCCTCGTGGTACGAGATTGGTGAAGATTGGCGGATGTTTCAACAACTTAGAAGGGGGAGTCTAACAAAGCGAAAAGAAGGGAGTCAAGGCAAGAGCGGCGCGGTCGAAGAACGTGTTCACGTATCCATCAGGGGACTCAGCGTCCTGGCCAGAAGACGCTAGCCGGACCACGATCGAGCAGTAGGCCACCATCCCCCCTAAGCTGGATGGACGCATTTCTTTCGATTGTCATAGGCTCTGCATTCGCAACCATCATCACAGTCGCACGTCATCGAATAGGGCGAACCAATCGGAGGTCTACCATGTGGTCATTACGACTTGTACTCGCAACTCTCGCCGTGAGTTTCCCACTCCAGCCCGGCGCACAGGCGTTCGAGTCTCTGACGGTCGACATGTGGGAATGCCCTGGTCCCGAAGGCACGATCCTCTACACGAACAAAGAGCGGCCCGATTGCCAACCAAAAGTTTTGCAGGCACTCTCCGTGGTACCTTCGCCGCCGGACCTGCCCATTCCCTTCTCAGGCGGAAGTTCACCCTCCCGGCCGTCTCCCCGAACGCAAGACTTCTCCTATGACACGCCTATTGGAGCATTACGAAACTTTTCCCAGATCCCCGATTCGGGACGTGACTGGCACGCGGCCAATGCTGGGAGCGGGTCGGTACAAACAGAAGTCTGCAGCATGTACGCAGAATGGATTCATCTCAATCAGAACACGCGAGGGGGACACCTATTCGGAACAGATCCGTCATACGGCGGAAACCCTACCGCCCAAAACTGGTATGCTCCCAGCTACTCGTTTTACGACAATGCACGCTATCTCGCGTTGTCGCAGATCTTCGGGGCAGGTTTCATTCCCATCGGCTGCCGCTAGCCCCACCCTGCGTGATTCGCCCAGAGCAAGAAGGCCTTCGGGATCCAGCGAAACCCGCCGGACCACCCGAAGGCCTTGTGACTGCAGCAGGGGGAATTAAGATTCTTCCGCAACCTCGGCAACCATCATGTCGCTCTGAGCGTCACCCTCCTGGGTAGGGGAGTCGTCTGGCGCTGCCCCAACGTGACCATTCCTCTCTAGGCTCGCGACTGACTCAGCCACCACCCCGGCGATGCCCTCCTCGGAAACACCTTCAGTCCGGGATTGGCCCACTTCGCCCAAAGACTCGGATTCCTCGATAGGCAGCATAGCTTGCTCGGACTCACCCAACTCCTTAAACTCGCGGAGCGGCGGCAGTTGCGAAAGATCCTTGAGACCAAAATGCTCAAGGAACGCCTTCGTAGTGCCATACATGATGGGACGCCCGGGTTCCTCTTTGCGGCCCACGATACGCACGAGTTTACGCTCCAACAACGTCCGGATCACTCCCGAGGTTTCAACGCCGCGAATCTGTTCTACCTCCGCACGGACAATCGGCTGCTTGTAGGCGATAATCGCCAGGGACTCCAGGGCGGAGCGGGACAGCTTTGACGGAGCCTTTACCTTCTCCAACCGCTTGAGCCAGGGAGCAAACTCAGCTTTGGTGACGATGCGGTAACCTCCTGCCACCTCAGCCAATTGAAGGCCGCGCCCCTCCTGCTCATAGTCCTGGCCAAGACTCGTCAGCGCCTGCTCGACCTCTTGCTTCGTCACCGCTCCCAGCAACGCCAAAAATCGCGTCACTGGAATAGGTTCCGCTGTCACGAACAACAACGCCTCCAAAATTCCCTTCAATGCCCGGACGTCGGAAAGGGCGGGATCAGGTGCCGGGGCCGACATCTCGGCCTGTACGGGTGCGGAGGGCTCCATTTCCACTTCCTGCTCGACGGTGAATCCGGCTGGTTCTGCAACCGCATCCGGCGCTTCGGCAGATTGCACGATGTCGTCTTCCGTGCTGAGACTTACAGGTTCTTCCATTCAGACTCCTCCACCAGGTCGCCTTCTGCCACCGCCGTAAAGGCCCGAGAAACCAGGATTGTCCCAAAGGTTTCCGTTTGGAACACACGCACAACTTTGATGCGAATCAATTCCAGCAACGCCAGGAAGGTGACGATCACGACCAACCGATGACTCGATTCCTCGAAGAGCGCCGTGAACGGCATGGAGTCCTGCACTTCCAACGCTTCAATAATAGCGCTCATGCGGGTACGGACGGTCAGGTTATCCGGGATGATTTCGACCAATCGCTTTCCCGGATGGCGAGACAGCACCCCTTGCAGCGCATCGACGAGATCAAAAAGTGAAAGGTCGTCGAGGAGGCTTTCGTCTTTCGTGAGTTCCACCGTGGGGCCTGGCTCGCGGCCGAATGTATCCCGCCAGAGACGCTCCTTGTAATCCAATTGTGATGCGGCCTCTTTGAACTGCTTATATTCGAGCAACCGCCGCACGAGTTCTTCGCGAGGATCCGGCCCATCCTCTTCATCCACCGCGACCTCGTCGACCGGCAACAGCATCCGGGACTTGATGTGTAACAGCGTAGCCGCCATCACCAAGAACTCCCCCGCGACAGCGAGGTTCAACTCCTTCATCACCGACAGATAGTCCAAATATTGCTGAGCGATCAGCGCGATCGGAATATCGTAGATGTTGATTTCGTTCTTCTTGATCAGATGCAACAGGAGATCGAGCGGACCTTCGAAATTCTCGATCTTGACTTGGTAGGGCAGTTCAGGTTGGTCCATCAGGTACCAGACGCTCCCTTGGACAAATTTTCAATCTTATACCAATTTATAGGGGAATGGGGCAAGGCCAAAACTATATGTTGGGGGTTCGCGGGGCCATCACTTGGACTTGAGGATGTAGACGAGGAGTCCCAGAGCGGCGACCAGCAGGACGATGGTCACCTGTTGGGAGAATGGACCGGCCTCCTGACGACCCGGGACGGCCGAGGTCACGCGGGCGGTTCTGGTGAGCACCGGCGCACGCGTGAAAGTCGCTTGGGCCAGATCATCGGGCTCTTTAAAAGTGGCGTCGGAAAAGTCGCTCTGTGCGTGAAACCGTGCGGAAGCAAACGTTACTGCACGGTCGAAGCGTGCGAAAAGAAAGAACGCTTCCCGGTCGAACTGTGTCGATGAGAAATCACATTTAGCCCGGCACTGAACCCCAGAAAACCCGGTTCCCATGTGAAACGCGGCGCGCGAAAAATTGGCATCTTGTTCAAAGACCACTTCCAGAAATTCGGTGAGGCCGGGAAAATCAGCGCCGCGAAAAATAGCCGGTCCGGTAAACATCGAGCGATGGTAGCGGGCATGGGGGCCGAACCGGGTTTCTGAAAACATGGCACCCTGGGTAAACCGATCCTGGACAAAATAGCTCTCCTGTTCGAACTTTGCGCTCGATCCATCAACCAGCCCCAGAAATACCGTTCTCGACAAGTCCACAGGGCCGGAAAACCCAGTCTGAATCAATACCACAGGCCCGGTGATCACGAGGAATCCCTGCTTCAACCTGTTGACGAGGCGCCCCCTAACCTGTGAATGCTTAATAACAAAGGGCCCATGAATGACATGCACCTCCTCACCGTTCAGCCCTTCAAGTAGACGACGATCCTCTAACGACAACCCTTTCACTGCCGCGACCTTCTGCGCCGGCAATTCATCGAGCACCAAGTCCCCCTGGATCACCACGCCAGCGAGATCCACGCCCCTCCCAGTCGCGAGCGCCCGCATGAGATCCTTCGCAGAAACTGCGCGCGCTTCCCGTTCCGCCTCCGTACACGTCTCGCTTAGATGCAAGGTGAACACGGCTGCGGCATTCGTCCCACCCGTCTCAACCTTGCACTCAGCCTGTACCAGGGCAGGAAACAGCCCGATTCCCAACAGCAGGTTCAGCGCCCAAACAGCAGGTCGGCAGGACTGATTGCGACCTTTCCGCGATGCCATGAAGACGCTCTGCCGAAACCAGCAGGTAGAAAATTGCGCCGGCACTTTACACCATCCCACGCTTTGCTAGACTCGCTCTCATATGTCAGCCACCAGATCCCACCCCCTCACGCGATCGCAATCACGCCCCCTCTGGTCATTCTTCCTCTGCTGCTCTTGGATATTCGCGTGCATTCCCTGGGCCTCCGCCGAGTCTGTAGTCGAGGTGCCGATGCTCGCGGCAATCCAATCCAACAACCTTGGCGCATTCGAGGTTCTGCTTCTACGATGGGACCACCGACCGAGTCCTTCGCCCATGATGCTGCAGCTGCAGGGCGGGAACATCCAGCCCGGCCCCACCAACCTGAGCTCGATGGCCCTGGCGTTTCAATATGCGATCGAGCATACACAGAACGTGGACCACGCTGGCACTGTCAGCGCCTTGGGCATCGCCTATGCTGCCACCGGAACCGACGGCCCAAGTGCCGGCGGGGTGATGACTGTCGGATTTGCCGCTCTGCTCAAAGGGGATCACCTCAGACGAGGCATTGCCATGACCGGTACGATCTCTAAAGACGGCACGATTGGCCATGTGGGAGGGATCCCCGATAAAATTCGCGCTGCGGCGCGCGAGGGCTATCGCACCATTCTCATCCCGCAGGGCCAACGAGACGATCCACGATGGAATCTGACCCGGCTTGCATGGGAACTCAACGTCGATGTCAAAGAAGTCAGTACGGTCGAAGAGGCCTACCATCTCATGACCGGAGGCACCCTCGAGTAACCTCAGCATACAGGCGTCAATCGCTGATCACTGTCCAGGGCCTAACCGTTCGACGATTGTCCGATACTCCGCATCCGTGAGTCGGTGCATCCCAAGCGCGAGCCGCCTGGAAAGCTCCGACTGCTCTTCAATGCCAAGCACTTGCTGCAGCAATGCCTGACAATCCGGCGCATGCGCCTGCCACCGTCGCACCGGTCTCACTCGCACAAATCCATATCGGGCCTCTGTCCGCACTTCGTCCTTGAGTAACTCGTCCAGGGCTTGAAACGGCTGGACCGGCGACACGATCAAGAACTCCGCACGGATGCCCTCCTTGAGGACATACACCAACCCGTGAGAATCCGGCGTCAGGAACTTTTGAAGATTGTCACGAATTAAGGCCGTGCAGAGCCCCCAGATCCCAGCCCCCAGTTGAAGCTCGGCACTGTCCAGCGAGCTCCGTTCACGCAACGCTCCGGCAATAAACAGGAAGTGGCTCATGCAAGGTATCAGAGGCCAGAAGGACTGAGGGAGGCAACCCCACGAGGCATGCCAAGATCATCAAATCCAGCAGTCCGACGATGCAGCACGCTGCGATCAGTCATCACAAGGGATTTGTTCCGCTAAGCCGTGACGGGTTAAAAGAGGCCGGCCACAATGAGGGGGTGACCGAGCCTATCCCATCAAGCCACGGCAGCAACACAGGCTAATTGTTTCGATATTCGTCTGCGTCGTCGAGCAGATCTTCCGATTTTTCGAGATAGTCCACGTCGTCGTCTTCACCATCGAGTCCGAGTTCTTCCTCCATCTCTTCCTCGATGTCCTCCGACACCTCATCAAGATCTTCCGCCATGTCTTCTTCGTCGTCGAGATCTAACTGCTGAGGTTCCACCTCTACCTTGGCCGGCCTGGCTGCCTCCGGGACCGCAGGCTTCACGGGTTTCGTGTCGGGAACCGCTACCGGGGATTCGACCGGTGCTTTTGCCTTAGATGCCGCGGGCTTGGACTTGGGTTTCGATTTGATCGTCGGCTTTGCGGCCTTGATGGCCGGCTTTGGTTTGGACGGCCGGACAGGCTTCGCGGCAACCTTCTGTTTCACGACCTTCTTTGCTGGCTTCTTTCCTGCCTTCCCGGCAACAGCCTTCTTAGGTTGAGCTGCTTTCTTGGCCTTGGCAGGCTTCGGAGCTTTCACAGCTTTCTTGGGCTTAGCCGCTTTTGTTGCCGAGGATTTTTTTGCCACAGCTTTTTTCGGGCGACCAGCCTTTGCAGCCGCGCTCTTCTTCTTCACGATCTTCTTTGCCATTCCACGTCCTCCTCTCAGGTCTTCAGCGTGGCACGTCGGTGGTAAAGCGGCCTCCATCTAGCATGAACACGCGGGTTCTTGCAACCGTGTACACCCCATAGCCCCACGACTCACCCGTCCTTCCCCCTTCTTCATTTCGTGCCCGCCCTACGACGCTGAATCCTTCCGCATCGAGGCTGTCTCTATGTATAATGAGCGATAGATCTATTCACTGGAGTCAACCACTCGATGAACTCACACCTTGCTTTCCTGAGCCTGGTCACGGGCATGGTGCTGGCCTGGCCTTCTTTCGCCACCCCTCCGGCCACCCAAGTCATGATGGACAGCGGCTCGCCCTACTATGTGCCGGCGGCGGCAACCGTCATCACGGGAGGTGCCATTCGTTGGGATAATCCGACCCCCACCCATCACACCGTGACCCACGACGGTTGTTTTGAAGACAGCGGCCGGTGCGCTTTTGATTCCGGTGCCGTCGAGCCAGGGGGAACCTACACAATTCCCAGCCTGCCTCCGGGTCGTTATCCCTATCAATGCCGTATCCATCCCATCATGCGCGGTATGATCATCGTGACCGACTCCCCCATGCTCCCCTCGCAGACCTAGGCCGCGCGACCGAGGTCCTTGCAGGTCGGCGCAAGCCTCGTGTAGGCTGCGGCTTCTCGTTCATAGTGGATCGCCTTTCCGATGAAAGCTGCAGCCGCCATCCAACAACCGCTCATACTGAGCGGCGACGTCCTCAACCTGATTGCCTGGCGCATTCCTGACCTGGTGGCCTACCAGCACGCCTTTGACGAATGGTGGCTGGCGCCGCTTGACGACGATTTCCCGCTCGTCCGGCTCAACCGGGTGGGGATTGAGATGCTCACGTCCATGAACGGGCACATCACGGTCGGTGCGCTGCTCGAAAAATACGGCCACAAGATCTGCGGGCCCGACGGCCAACCAGGCTCCTGGCACCTGGAACGGTGGTCGATCCCCAATTATTCTCTCTGCTATTTCGGCACCGAACCACCGGGGGGGCATCGCCACAAGGCCAAATGGGACCTACTGCTGCAACAGATCCGGGAAGGCTGGTCCGGTCAAGAAGAGTTCGAGGGCGAAGAACATCTCGAGGCGTTCCATGTCGACGAACTCAAGGAAAGCGACCTTGAGGACGGCCACTTTGACCTGATCGAGACCACCGTATCTCACCTATTCCGGGAACCCTGCGAAGCGCTGGGCGGCACCACCTACGGACGCCTGCTCATGCGCCAATTGCGCCGCCTGGGCTGGTTCAAACCGAAGCCGAAGGTGATCGTGGAAATCGGAGGCGGACTCGGCTATGTAGCCCGCGAATTAGGGCAGGAACTGTTGCCGTTCGAAAAACAGGGTGTCCACTACATCTCACTGGACGTCACCCGCCCCTTCCTACAGTTGCAGACAAAACGAGCCAAGGCCGGCGGCTGGACCGTCACGGGCACACATGCGAATGCGGAATGCCTCCCCTTGAAAGATAACTCGGTCGACCTCCTCATCGACAATGAGAACATGGCGGATATGACCCCCGTCAAGCTCAGCCGTCAGGAACTCACGGAAGGACGGGGCACGACCGCGCAACATCAGGAAGCATTGGATTGGATCAGACGGCTGCGGCTACCGATCGAACAAGACCCACCGGAAGAAGTGATCTTCAACCTGGGACCGGTGCGATTCGTTGCCGAAGTCTGGCGAGTCCTCAAACCGGGAGGCCGAGCATTTCTGACGGAATTCGGCATCGAAGAGGGCTGGCCCGCAGCCGTCAAGCTCCCGCATCATACCGAATACGAAGTACAATACAGCCATCTGCGGCAAGCAGTGCGCTGGCTCGGATTTCAGGAGCGGTATCTGTCGCTGCCGCAATTTCTGCAGATCAAACCGGACACGAAGGTCCTCTGTACCGGAGCCGCCTATACCATTCAGCGATTTTGTCAGGGGCTCGGGCAACACTTCGCCGTGAGGGCGTACACTGAAAGTGAACTTACCAAAACGTTAGGCGACATCCTTCCGAAACTCCAGGGCTGCCATTACCATGACATCGCTGATCCGGCATGGTTCGGCCTCATCGATTTCAAAGTGCTGCTGCTCGAGAAACCGGGCGGAATCCCGCAGGCCAATTTCACTGAACAACAAGGCGGCTTCCGCTGGTACTCACAGCGCTGATTCCCGCGAGACGAGAGCATCTGTGTCCACGCTACAACTCGCATTCGACGGGTCGTGTCACAGGCGACGACCTCAATGATGGGAATCGGCCTGATCCTGACTCAATCGACTTGCCAAATCAATCAACACCCCTTCACGCAGCCCAAGATCGCTGACCAGGAGACTCGGCATACCTACCGTCTCCATCACCGTTCGTAAGATGATGGCGCCGGCGGCGATGACGTCCTCACGGTTGCGTTCCAACCCCGGTAGTCCCGCACGTTCGGCCTTGGTGCGTGCCAGCAGCATCGATTCCAAATCCTGCACCACCGTCCGCGCGAGGCGGTAATTGTGAATTCGAGCCGGTTCGTAGGCCGGTAACTGCTGCGCCATGGCAGCCAGTGCGGTGATCGTGCCGGCTGTCCCCACAAACGTGAGTCCAACCGGCAATGCCAGATCTGCCACAGCGGCAGCTGTCTCGTTCCGCACCCACTCGCGTGCCTGACGAACCTCATCGCTGGCAGGCGGGTCGTGGTGTAACACGCGCTCACAGAGGCGCACGACACCGATGTCGATTGAACGCACCAGTGGAGAGAGGGCCGGTCGATCCAGGATGAATTCCGTGCTTCCCCCGCCGATATCGAGGGCCAGCACGTCGTTGACATCGGCGGGCAGACCGGATCGGATGCCCAGCATGGTTCGGCGTGCCTCCTCTTCACCGGAGATGATTTCAACTTGAAGCCCTGTTCGCTCTCGGACCACATTCACGAACTCATCGCGGTTCCCGGCATCACGCACCGCGCTTGTTGCCACCGCGGTGGAGGCCACCAACTCGTACCCGTCCATCACCGCACGCCACTCTTTCAACGTCTCCACCACACGCTCCACAGCGTCGGTTCGCAGCATGCGGTCCCGATCAACCCCTTGGCCCAACC
Source organism: Nitrospira defluvii (assembly GCF_905220995.1). NCBI lineage: Bacteria > Pseudomonadati > Nitrospirota > Nitrospiria > Nitrospirales > Nitrospiraceae > Nitrospira > Nitrospira defluvii. The sequence continues at coordinate 34,918 of NZ_CAJNBJ010000003.1, read as the reverse complement.
GCAGGATGCGCCGATCAGCATGCCGCGCCCGCAAGGTTCCAGACGACGTGATTTCAGCGATGAGTAAACGGCAGGTTAAGGTTCCGATGTCGATGCCGGCAAACAGTCGCGAGGAAGACATTTGATGGACGGTCATCGAACAGCCCTTACTCTTCGTCCACCGTGATGTCGTTCATTTCCAATAGCAGCTTCGTACGTTCGTCCTGCAACGTCTGCACCTGCTTCATCAGGCGTGTGATCTCACCGTCGGACACAATGCGATCAGCCACTTCGCCACGATCGTGCAACTCGATGGTCCGTTCCCCGATGTCGGCATGAAGATCATTCAACTGCTGCTCGACCTTTCGCAGCTCAAGACGATACCGAAGCAATTCCCCCTCTTCCAGCGCCCGAGTCGCCGCTTTCGCGGTACCATGTCGTAACGTGACCCATCCGGCGCGAAGATCGTGACTCAACCGTTGCAGAAGTCCCATCCTTCCTCTCCTCACCCGATCGGCAACCTAATCAGCGGCCTAACTTACCGCTCCCAACGCCAACTTGCCCTTCCACCGTCGCAACATAGCACCCTTGAATATCTGATGCTGCGGTAACGTCAGACGAGGATCCTGCGCCAGCAACGCAGAGGCCTCTTGCCTGGCCAGCTCCAACAGCTCTGCATCCCGCACCAGATTGGCCGCACGAAACTCCGGCATTCCCCACTGGCGCAACCCCAGAAACTCGCCTGGGCCCCTGATCCGAAGATCCTCTTCGGCAATGACAAACCCATCGTGTGAGCGGACGAGCGCAGCTAGTCTCTGCTGCGCATGGGAACGGTCGGTTTCCGGACTCCCCTCAGGGCTGAGCCGTGAACCGGCTTCCCGCGGAGGGTACGAAGCCATGAGGATACACATGGACTGATGTGCTCCCCGCCCGACCCGCCCCCGCAATTGATGGAGTTGCGCCAGCCCGAACCGTTCCGCATGTTCGATGACCATGACGGTTGCATTGGGCACGTCCACGCCGACTTCAATCACCGTCGTCGCCACCAGGATCTGAATAGTGCCGGCCTTGAAGGCCGCCATCGTCTGTTCCTTTTCGGCCGTCGCCATTCTGCCGTGCAGTAGCCCCACTTGCACTGTTGGAAAGACATCCTGCCGCAGCTCCTCCGCTCCTTGAATAGCTGCTTTGAGATCGATTTTCTCCGATTCTTCGACCAACGGATACACGATGTAGGCCTGACGTCCAGCCTTTAACTCGTCTCCCACCAACTGCCAGGTCTTGTGGCGTTGCCCCTCCGTATACAGCATCGTCCGCACCGGCTTACGACCAGGCGGCAGCATGTCGATCACCGACACATCCAAGTCTCCATAAACCGTCATTGCCAATGTACGCGGAATCGGGGTGGCCGTCATGACCAGGACATCCGGTTGATACCCCTTGTCGAGCAAGGTTTTTCGCTGCAGCACGCCGAACTTATGTTGTTCATCGACGACCACGAGACCCAAGCGCGCAAATTGCACCCGCTTCTGAATCAAGGCATGCGTGCCGATCGCCACCTGGGCTTTGCCGGATCTTACCTGCTGCAGCACGGCATGACGCGCTTTCGTTTTTCCGCTACCAGTCAACAATACCGCGTTGAGGCCCACCGACTCCAAGAGCGGCTTGAGTGTCAGATAATGTTGCTCAGCCAGAATTTCTGTGGGAACCATCAGCGCAGCCTGACAGCCTGACCCGCACGCCATCACTAACGCGTGCAGCGCGACAACGGTCTTTCCGGAACCGACATCCCCCTGCACCAACCGATTCATCGGCCTGGATGTGACCATGTCGGCTTGGATTTCCCGCCACACCCGCTCCTGAGCGGCAGTCAGTGTGAAGGGCAACCGCCGAGCAAGCTCCTTCAGTGGCTCGGCCTGAGGATTGAAACGGAATGCCTTGCGTTCCTCCTTCAATTCCCGCTGCCGAAGCGCCATGGCCGCCTGCAAGAGGAACAGCTCTTCAAATGCCAACCGGCGATGGGCAGCGGTTACCCCGTGATCGAGAGATGCAAGGTCAGTATCCGATGCCGGGAAATGCACCTGTTGTATTGCCTCACCGATCGGCGGCAACCGGTGCCGCGCCCGTACAGACAGCGGCAGGACTTCCTCCAGGTTACCCCCGTGCTCAGCCAGCAGGCTGTGCAGGAGAACTCGCATCTGACGGGAAGTCCAACCTTTTGTCTCATGATAAATGGGCACGATCCGCCCGACATGCAGCAACTCATCGTCAGCCCCGCTCAACACTTCAAATTGCGTGGCTTCCAAGCGCAGATCCATCCATCCACGCCTGCCGGCGACCACCCGTCCGGCCATCATAACCCGCCCCCCCTCTCTCAGGACCTCTTCCAGGTAGGGTTGATTAAAAAACACGGCATGGACTGTACCGGTTGCGTCCTGCACGGACACGTCAAGGATCGACAGTCGACGCGACCGCGCGCGGGTCGATTCCGCTCGAATGATCACTCCGCACACGCAGTGAATGCCTCCGGGAACCAGCTTGGCAACCGGCGTGACCACCGATCGATCGTCATACCGCCAGGGCAAGGTCCACAATGCCTCCTCGACCGTGCTAATTCCCAATCGTTGCAGCAGTATCGTTCGTTTCGGACCAACCCCCTTCACAAATTGAATCGACAGCTCCCACAAGGGCCTTGGTGGATCGTCACTCAGCGGGATCGGCGGCGGCTGGTGCGTTGTGGGAATCACTGGCGAGGGCTGGATCATACTCTCCCCATCTTGCAGTCGGCGAAGAAGCGCGAACGCTTGGGTCAGACGATCCCGCTGTTCGGCTGGTGTGAGTCGCGTGTAAAAATCGACAAACAGGTTGCGGAGCGAGAGTAGCTCAACCTCGACTGCTCGAGGATAAACATGCTCGCCTAGCGCCCCGATCACCTGCTCGGAGACGAAACGGTCGAGATTCTTGACAGTTTGAAGATGAGCATGGGCATCACGGCAGGCGAACTCAATGGGTCGAATCACACGATGCAGAAATGCTCGGAGGGGATCGCAAACATGAGGAAAATCAGGACGTGGCATCCTGGTGCGGGATGGTATCACAGCCCTTCCGGCCGCTCAACGATCGCCCCCTCATGGCGGCGGCCACTCACCGGAACGCGACGGCTTTTCCAACTTTCCTTGGCCCTCCCCAGACCGGGTGCTAGAGTGGGTTCTTGTAGGACTCATGGAAGGACACCTATGTATCGACGTAATATCAAGCATATTCTCGGGCCAATGGCCGTGCTGATTGCCATCTTTATTTTCTATCAGACGTGGCTCAAACCTCGGTATTTTCACGACACTCCGGCACCGCCGGCACAAATCGTTGCAGAAGAGGGCGCCACCGCGCCCACAGCCCCGGTGGCACCTCCCCCATCCGCTCCCCTTGGAGAGCTCAAGCGATCCCGAACCATCGATCCCGTCAGCATACCAGTGCCCCGACACTCCGAACTGCTTGGCGCAATTCACGAGGAGCTTGAGAAACACAATATCAGCGCAGCGGAGGTCAAACTTGCCGAACTGCCTGCCTCAATTCTGACGGAATCTGCCACGAAGCGCCACATCGCGATATTGTGGAACAACCTAGGAATTCTTCAAGAAAAGACCGGTGGAACCGAAGTGTCCGTAAAAGCCTTCAAAAAGGCCGTCGCCCTTGATCCACAAAACCCAGTGGCCCATCTCAACCTCGCCCACGCCTATTGGGGCCTCCGGGACCCCGCTCTTACTGAAGAATTTTTGCAGAAAGTTGTGACCTTGACTCCTGACGAACCGTTTCCACACGTTGCGCTCGCGGATCTCCTACAGGAAAAAGATCGTCTTACAGAGGCGGGAAAACATCTGGCGCAAGCCAAGGATCGACTCAAGAAAGATCCTGGTCTGCAGTCGTACGTCAAAGCCGTCACTGCCAAGGTGCACCGCACAGAAAAGGTGGAGGGAAAGTTTTCCAGTCACAGTAGCGTCCACTTCACCGTCAAATATGATGGGGCCGAGGATCCGGAAACGTGGACGGTGGTTCTCGACATCCTCGAGGAGGCGTATCGAGAAATCGGTCAACGATTACATTTCTTCCCATCAAGGCCGATCATGGTCGTGCTTCTCGCAAAGAGTCAATTCCAAGGTGCCACCGGAAGTCCAATTTGGGCGGATGGACTGTTCGATCCGGTGCTCGGACGCATCCAGATTCCCACTCAGGGTGCTGCGACAGATCGCACCTGGTTGACGAGAGTCCTCCGGCACGAATTTGTTCATGCATTGATTCATGAGGAATTGGGCGCGACCGCCGGATCAATTCCCACGTGGCTGAATGAAGGATTAGCCATGCAACTTGCCGGTGATTCCTGGCATGAGATTACGAGTGTGCCGCAGGGAGAACAGAGCCTGATTCCGCTGGCTACGCTTGAGGGGAGTTGGGAAGATTTACCGACGGACAAGGTGAACGTGGCCTATCATGTAGCCAATGGCGCCACCCATTACTTGATTGAACGATTCGGCATGCACAAGGTTCACGAAATTCTGGTCCACCTCAAAGCCAGGCAAACGATTGCAGCGGCCATGCAGGACCGACTCCTCCTGTCCTACGAGCGCTTCCAGCAACAATGGGCAGAAAGCCTTGGCGCTACCGTATCTCCAGCAAAATCGTAAGACTTATTGAAGAGCGGCCTTCAGTGGATTGGCCGCCGAACCCTCAAGAGTATGCCAGAACGGAATCGACTGCGGATACCGATTCGTTCCCGGCACTCTCATTGACTCTTCAACCTGATCGAGCTGTTCAAACGAATCCTCCCAGAGCAGTCCCCCTGAGCCACGATCGTAGGTTCGCACAGCCAATTCAAACACGTGAGACATCTCATTGTTCGTCTGGACCTGATAGGGTTCGTGAATTGACACCCCCTGCACCTGACTTCGCCTTCTGCTGCCCGGAACAAACTGGTCCTGCCAGACCAGGCTTCCCGTAATGGGATTCACCGCTCGCAGGGAAAAGAAGGTGTCCAACGCTTTGGGCCTATTGCTCATCATTATGAAGGCCTGGGCACTGTTCTGGGTGACATGGGCCTTAACCTTCGCCACTCCGTCATCGTCACTCCTCAGCAAATTTAGTTGGCCTTCCCAGAGAAACTTGCCGGTTTCTGCATCATACGCACTCAACAGGAACTTCGACTTGCCGGTTGAATCAATCCCGATTCCCCCGGCAAAGATACGCCCCCTCCACTCATCACCTCCCATAGCGCCATCTTCTTTGACGCTGAGGTCGAAAGCGTCATCGGACAGGATGGCCCCGGTCAGCGCATCGTACGTCCGAACCATGATCATCGAAGACCCGGCGGCCTGAAACCCAAAGCCCGCCGCCAACACTTCTGAGTGGGTGCGCGACTGTTGATCAGGCGGTTGTATACCAAGCGCAAAAGCCCAGATGTAGCTGCCGGACATTTCATAGGATGCCCCTATCGAAGGAGCAGCGGCGAAGCAATTAGCAAACAACAGGACGAGCAGAAACAGGAGCCGTTGGACAGAATTTCGATATCGAGTTCGTCTCAGTGCTGCGGAAGGTCTACGTCCCAGGACACGAGCTAGCATACTTATTCGGCGTGTTTGTTGGTTCACCTGTGCCTCCCCTGGTGAGAGGCGAATTCTCCCCTGGAGACGCAATCCTGGTAAATCACCCAGCGGGTCTGATAGGCCCCTCGAAGGGTGGGAACGAGATCAGACGAGGGGAGTAGACACCGATTGTCGTTGAGAGTTCCAGACTGATGAAAGACACTGTGGCACTGGCGTAAGAAGGTAGCTTGCGGTCGTCAAAGACAGGGACTATAGTGCCACTATGAAGGAAATTCGCCCCGTTATCGTTTTGCTTGCCGGGCTGACCGCACTCGAATCTCTTCTCTTCCTGCTTCAGACATCAGCCGAATTATCAACCATCCGGGAAGGTGTGTTGGTAGGATTTCTATTCGGGGTCCCGACATTGCTGATAGGCGGCCTACTTGCAATCCGCAAACATTGGATTGTGATGGCGGCCGTTATGTACAGCACGATCGCTTTGGCACTGGATTTGGCGACAATCGTTCAGGAAGTGAGTCAGTCTGCTCCTCGTGGAATCGTCTTGACGCTCACGATAGGGAGCGGCTTATTGAATTTCCTAATCATGATTTTGGGTGGACGATGCGCACTCACCTTCCAACCGGGTGAAGCGCCTCCACCAGATCCCCATCCTCATCTTCGGTTCCCTTCCTCATCTTAAGCAGCCAGACCTTTCACAAATCGTGCATCCTGGAGCCACTCACCGGTCTCACCCTGAGAACACGTATTACCCTCTCTGCCCATAACAACCTGCGCACAGCGAAAAGATTCGCCTGCTCTGGATACAACCGTTCAAAATCCTCAAGGAATGCGTCTTGTATGATGGAGCGGCCACAGAGAATGAGTGCCGCGTATACCCGTCGAAGCACCGCTGCGATTTCTCGCTTTGTGGGTGTTCGCGAGCTGCTTTGCCACAGCCAGGGCCGCCGCACGATCGCACATAGTTGCCCTGAGTGCGATACTGAGCAAGGAATGCCCTCGCGCAGGTCCCAGCGCCACTCCCGAGATCCGGCAAAGTCTTGGCCTTTTGCAAATCGAGCAGTATGCCCCCCCTTACTGCGATACCAAGGGTGCGATGGTGCATGGCTCAGATGCACTGATGTCGGGGGCGGGAGTATCAAGCTCGTTGCGGTCCAAGGGACGTCCGGTACGCACGGTCGCGGTCAGATGCAACCCATCTTCCCAGTGACTGGTGAGGAGCTCGATATAGACACCCCAATAGAGAGGACATCGACCATTCAAGACCGTTACGTGAAATACAGTCGCGCGATAGCCTTGCCCTCGCTTTTATCAGGGCCCGACCAGCGCGAGATTCCGACCAGGATCTTCAAGCCGCGTTGGCTCACCTTGAGGACAACATCCACACTGACAATGGACCACGTCCGTCGCCCTAGGACGGTGAAAAGATTGCACTCAAACGACATGCGGCAACTGGGACACGCCGAGTGTGGAGCGAAAGGCTTCTCTGCGTGCAATGAGGTGAACGCTTAGAGGAGGGCTGACTGCCTGGAATCGCACTCATGCTATGATTTGAAAAGAGTTTGACACCATCGTACGGCGGCAATGACGTCGTCAAATCGCTGGAGATCGATGGGCTTGTGAAACGTAATCGCAACGTATTCGTCGTTCATATCCGTTTGTTCTGTAAATCCCGCCTTCAAAAGGGCTGGACGTTTCTTGGATGCAGCCGGACCTAAAAAATACTTGGCCTGTTTCGCTACCTCATCACTTCCAAGATCCTCCGTCGTCCCATCGCACATCAGACTCTTGACATCATCCATGGCGATTCCGTGCTGACAGAGAAATTGGCCGTCAGACCTTACCTCCAACAACCACCCATCATCACCCAAATCCAGCGCAAGGGCAGCACCAGACTCCAGTTCATAAAATTGAGGGACGGCATCACGCAGCCGAGACCGGATTTGCGCCCACACTTGGCCAGATTCAACAGTCATGCCTGTGACCGCCGTGAGTGAGGAGTCGGATTTTCCGTTTGCAGGCGAGCACGAAGACATTCTAGGCGGTTGGCGTTTTCCGCCAATTTAGGAAGTTGGTATTTACGGTCCATCCGTACGACTTGCTCCAACAATTCAGCGGCAATGTGTAACTGCCCTAGATCCTCATAACATTGCGCCAGCACATACCGCGCACCGCCGGCTCGCAATTCATCACGATTTCGCTCTGCAATCGATTGGCTGGTTTGGCAACAGGCGATGGCATCTTCATATCGCTTCTGAATGGCGAAGGTTCGCCCCATCATCCGCCAGGCATCCGCCACACCCCCCTGATTGTTCAGACGGCGCATCAGCACCAATGACTGTTCATAATAGCGCAATGCGTCTTCACACTGTCCGGTTTCCCGTGCGACCAGGCCAAGATCAGAAAACAACACCGCCTTGCCCAGTTCATCATGGACTCGCGTCATAATATCGAGAGCCTCAAGATAATACGCGCGCGCGCGATCCCACTCACCTGCGTCTGCACGCAGATTCCCTAAATTGGCCAGAGTCGTCCCGATGCCCTTCTCATCCCCCAGAACTTTTTGTAACTCCAGCACTTCTTGATAGTAACTCTGGGCTGACTCGCGCCGCCCACTCACCGCGCAGATATTGCCGAGATTGCCCAGCGTAGCACTCAGCGCTCGGCGGTCGCCTGTGAAACGGTCACACTCCAAGGCTTTAGCATAGCAGGCGTAGGCATCCGTGTAATGCCCGCGTGCAAAATGCTCGTTGCCTTGACGATTCAGCTCTTCTGAGAGTCCGTTGCGGAGAGGCATTGCTCATTACCCTTGCAGCACGTTCTCCACCACCTGCTTGGCCCCAAATGTGATGCTCGCTCCATCGCCCACTAGAATGGAGTCGAAATTATATTTCAACAGGCGCTGAAGTCCCTCTTTAGCTGCCTTCAAATCCCGGTATTTGTCGGAGGGCAGTAAACTCACTGCACCTGAAGGTTTGCCAATGAGCGCATCACCAACAATCAACACGCCTTTTCCCTGCTGAATATAGAGGGCTGACTCGCCAGGAGATTTTTGGTCTTTGAGCTGAATGACCCAAATGCCCCCAGGCAATAATTCACCATCCTTGAACGTCTTTGACGGTTTCACATCCATCTGAGCCCGATCTGCCTCAGGAACCTGCAACTGACAGCGGAATTCACTCTGGTAGGTAGCTGCCTCACGAACGTGATCGCGATTCGTGACGATAATATAGTCCACGCCCCCTTGCCGTCGAATGAGAGTGCTCGCCTCGGACGTCATAGGGGGAGGATCAATCAGAATCCGATGCTCCCCCACGGAAAGAAACAATCCGTTAAAATCAAGCTGTTTCTCTGCCGAAAACCACGACCATTGCCAAATCCCTGGCAGAAGCTGTTTCACTGGTGATTCCTTCCTCTAACCAATCTACAACACGCCCATCGCATCTTGCAGAGTCTTCGTCACTTTCGCACGTATGCCGGCTTCATCCGGGAGGTCGACAATATCGTCCTCTGATACGGTGATGAATTTGCGATTTGACCCCTTGGTCAGAGAAATCAGGAACATGCTGTTCGTTGGCTTCGTCGGAATCACCACCTCAACAGCGGGATCCAGATTCTTTACGAGTTCAAGAAACTTTTGTTTACCTTCATCCCATTCGTCCATCAACCTTGATCTCCCTACTACATTCCCCCTGCACCGCTCGCAGGCGGAGAAGCGAGCAATTTTTCGACCTCTTGAGTAATGACATCGGCATCGGCTAGATCCATATTGCCGACCCGTTGCCACCGAATCACTCCCTGCTGGTCAATCACGTACACGTTGGGAATGAACTTGCCACCGCCATAAAGCTTATCGGTCGTCTTGTTGGGATCTAGCAGGTAGGGGTATGTCACCTTCACTGGGAAAGCGCTCAAGAATTCTCCTACGTCTCGCTTTGAGTTTCCCGACGAATTGATACCAACAACCGCGACATTTTTCCCAGCCGTTGCCTCATGCACCTTCTGCAAATTCGTGCCTTGTATCATGCAGGGGTCACAAATATGAAAAAGCCCCAAGACCACCACCTTACCTCGTAACTGCTCGAGCGAGACAGCATCCCCGGTGATTGACGTCAACGCGAATACAGGGGCAGGTTCTCCGACCTTGAAAAATCCAGCAGCGAACACGGCGTGGGAAGCCCACAACGGAACTAATGCGATCGCGAGGACAATCAGAGCACGTCTCATCAAGGCCTCCTTCCTCACCATGGTGCAGAGAGTAGAAATATCCACTGCAACCGATTCCTTTTAGCTCTTAGGTAGCGCCAAGCATGCTGGCATCCTAGCATGCGTTTTTTTTCTGGAGCAACCACTTAGCAAGGAAGAACCGCGTGTCGGTTGACACGGAATCTTCCTGGAGTGAGGAGTCTCGGTCCATCAACCGGAACTCTGAAGCCACCGGACAATCGCTTCTCGCATACGAGCGGAGAGGACCCATCGGGAGACTACCCGCTGAACGGGCCTAAGCCAATGCGACATGATACGTAATCTGGATTGGTAGCGGAACCACGGCAAGAAACGCGTCATCACTTCGGTCTCAGTCCGACACAGCTCTACACCGAGCTTCCATCGTTCCAAAGAGGAATCTTTGATCGACATGTATAGAGCCTCTGCGCAGTTTTCATCGATGCCTTGAGCTGGATTCTTCAGCAAATGTTTGGGCATTCTTCCCAGCAGGGAAACTATATCCCTATCCAGCTCGATTTCCTGAAGCACCAGAGCCGGTAACGAGGTATCGAAAAGCGTTTTCGACAAACCTAAACCCAGCAATACGACTCGGCGACAGCTCCATTCCTCTGCCTGAAACAAGATCCGGCTCCAATCCAATACTGGGCGGCGCCGCACAAGTTCCGCAACATCGCATATCCACTTCAACTGTTCCCATGCATGTTTCGTCCCGTGAACACATAGCAGAATCAGCAGGTCTTCAGGCGCCAAACCCATCACGGCTTTTGTCGGCAGCCCCACCGGCTTCAATCTTCCATAGAGTTCTCCTCGGTCAAGCCTGAACCCGAAATGTTGACGGGCCATATTCCACTGCAAATCAACAGCGATAATACCGTTTTTCTTTTGAAAAAAGTGATAGGGCTCCTCCGACTCCTCTTTCTTGCCTGTGTCTCGGCTGGTCAATTGATAGCCTTGAGACCATAGAACTTTTCTCGCCTGCGGGATCGCCTCTTGCTCTACGATCAAATCAATGTCTGCACACTCACGCAGACTAATGTCGCCATATGCAGTCTGCGCGAGTGTCACTCCCTTAAATGGGATCGCTCTTACACCTTTAGCCGCTAACGCATCAAGGAGCATCACCAATTCTTTGGCGAGCAATGTATTCAACAGCACATTAGCCTGATTGTGCCGCCGAAACGCTTGATGAGTGGCCGCAGGCACCTCCTTGGGACAGATCGTGAGCAAGTTTCGATACACTAACGGCGCCACCCCATGCGCTCTCGAAAGCTGCCAGACCCTGTCCCAGTGAACTCCATCAGAGATCAAATCTTCGACTTCGACACGGGCAAATTCACTCACTGCCGTTCTCGCACAAAGGATGAGCAACCGCCCCTCCGCATGCATCCGAGACAAAGCCGTCGACCGCTCGTTCCCCTTGCGAGAACCAACTCTCGTGCGAAATGATCCCCATCCGAACGCTGCAGACTTCGACTGTTGTCCCATCTCAGCTTGCCTTCTTCATTGAATGGTTGTCCAAAAGGGGAGTCACAAGCCAGGGTAAATCCACGACATCACGGCCAAAATGAAGCCGATAGCAGTCAGTGTCCTGAATGAGCCGCACCAGCGCTTTGAACTCTTGCCGCGCAACCTCTGGTTCATATACGAGCAATGAATGCGGGAGAATCATCTCCATGGCTAATTTCTTCGATAGCGGCTCAAGGCAACTGTGCGGCGAATTCACCACGGAGGGAAACAGTATGATGGCAGGGGTGCAGGACTGTCCCAGGGGGGACGGGTACAGGTCTTCCGGGTAAAAGTAGCGTTTTGGAGTTCCTGCACGAAGCACAGAAGGCGGTGCATTACGCAATTCAGGGAAATATGAAACGGTTTGATCGGTAACGTTGATCTTCAGAGGATAGGGAAGTAGTTCTACGCCGCTGTCCGTTACCCGGAAGAATGGGTGGTCATCGGAGAGGTAGCGATATCCGGATCGCAGCAACGAGAGGAATGACGTAGTTTTTCCTCGTCCACTAAATCCTGGAATCAACACTCCCTTCCCCTGATACTCGAGGGCCGTAGCATGGAACGTAAAGATGCCGCGCCGCTTCAGCAATTCCGTCATGGCGAAATGCACGAAGCTATTCCGGATATCCGGAGCCATATCCTCAGGTCTCACGAGATAACCCTGTGCAGACTGTGACCGGCTATCAATCACCACAAGCCCTTCTTCATGAAAGTCAGCAAACAGTACGCCTTGGTCTAAATAAATATCGCAACGCCAAGTTGTGTGACTACCACAACCGAGGACGAGACCTGATCCACTGTGCAGCAGTAGAGCTTTGCCGGAGATCCGCAGAGGAATGTCACTTCTCTGCTGAACGGCAGTGAACTGCATCGGTATGGACTCGGTCGCCGGCGTCTGGCATTTAAAATGTCGAAGCAGTGATTCGACAGAATGGGCCAACGCGTGTGAATTCGTCGTGAATGTCATCTCAGTACCATGGACTGAGAGCTGAATTTCCTTCGTCGCCGAGGTCACGAACATTGACATCGCTCCTTGTCAGACTTTCATGCCGCCGTAATGCTGCTCCGACTCCAGCAGGAACTGGCCGCAATGGCCGGCCAGTTCCCGACATGGACAGCACTCCGTGCCGTTACGAAACCCGCTGATCGAGCACACGCGACAGCTGAATCGCCGTCACGTCGCGCAGCAACTCGTGTTTCACGAGTTGAGGCTTTACATACTCAGCTTTTTTCTGTTGCTCCATCCAACTCACCTCCTTTCAGTCTGAATTAACCCCTCCTGGCGAAGCTGAACGACTAGATCCAGCCCATCTGATTGAGCCCGGTTCGGCGTCACATCAAAGTGCTCGGCAATGCAGGATAGAATGTGCGCCAATGAACGGGTACCGGTGCAGTGTTCCCAGACAAACGCACCGACAGCATTCAGTGTGTAATATCGGCCTGTACTCAAGTTGAGCAGCACACACTCCCCATCAAGAACCGTCCCATGCACATCTTCGTGACGCACAGGAAATAGCTGGGCCAGATCAACCTGAGGTTCAACGCAGCTAGGCGCGTCAACATCCATCATGCACCTCCAGAGTGTCAGGGTTCGGGAATATCACTAGTCTTGTACCTGCTGCCGCCCCTTCCCGACCGGCTGAAGAAGGCTACCGGGTCTCAGGACTGCTCTCGTTGAGTGCGGCTTCACCAGTGCAAAGATACCCGTGCCTTAATGGCTTCTCTATCACCGTTGAGGGTGGATAACTCTCGCTTTGGGGGGGGGGGGAAGCCCTAGGCATAGTTAGGCCCACTATGAGCAGCAAGCCCAAGGCCAACCATACCTAACGCTGGGCGTGGCAATCGGAAGGTTTTGGATCGTGGCTAGGGCCACATAGGCAATAGCCTAGTCGGTCGGAACAGATGGCGAGCGAGGAAACGTAAGCGTTACGGTGAACGCTTTCCAGCTGGAGGAGGGTTCGAGAAAGTCCCGACCATTCAGCATTAACCACGCATGTCCTTCGAGTCGCTGATCACACTTCATGACGCCGCAATTGAATTGAACGGCAAGCCCTGCGCGACAGGCAAAGAAGAAGAGGGTGAGTGCACGCGGGAAACAGTTCCCTTTGGGGTGATACGGTAAGATCGCAAGCCACCGATCCAGGTAGTAAACTACACTCTCGATGGAGGCCTCTCCCTTGTGGTCAGGCGACGGCTTGCAGGCCAACCAGTGGAGTAGCCGCTTCAGACTTATCAGATGCAAGGCAACTCGAACTCCACACATGACAAGCCCGGTGCTGAAAATGAGCCAGTATTTCCTCGGCAACGACATGCCTCAGTCTAACAAGACATGCGAAGAAGTCCAGGCGATCCCGGGAAACAACGAACGATGTGATTAGCGTGAGGCTTCAAAGAGCCCGAGTTGAAGTTCTTCGGCCCTGGTAAAAGAAATGGGATAGCGCTCAGTAAAACAGGCGTCGCAATACCGTCCTGAAACTCCAGGGGCGGCATTCACCATGCCGTCTAAACTCAGATAGGCAAGACTGTCGGCAGTGATATACTTGCGGATCTCATCCTTGGTGTGACTAGAAGCGATTAACTCCTTCTTGGTCGGAGTATCAATACCATAAAAGCAGGGAGACACAATCGGCGGTGAGCTAATACGCATATGCACTTCTTTGGCGCCGGCATGGCGTAGCATTTTGACGATCTTTCGACTCGTCGTCCCACGAACCAAGGAGTCATCCACGACGACGACGCGCTTTCCCTGAAGAACTTCTGGAACCGCGTTGAGCTTTACTTTCACCCCAAAATGGCGGATCGACTGCTCCGGCTCAATGAAGGTGCGCCCGACGTAGTGATTGCGGATAAGCCCAGTTTCAAAGGGGAGTCCCGATCCTTCAGCATACCCCAACGCGGCCGGCACTCCGGAGTCCGGAACCGGAATCACGATGTCTGCCGACACTCCAGATTCATGTGCAAGTTGTCGCCCAAAAGCTTTCCGAATGGAATACACAGCCCCGCCGCCGAAAATACGGCTATCAGGGCGAGCGAAGTACACGTACTCGAAGACACACATGGCTGGCTTGGCCTGAGAAAACGGCTTGTAACTCGTCACTCCCCGGTGATCTAGCACGACTAATTCGCCAGGTTCAATCTCCCGTACATATTCGGCATCCAACAAATCAAACGCGCAACTTTCCGAGGCCACGATCCAGGAATCGCGAAACCGTCCTAAACAGAGTGGACGAAACCCGTGCGGATCTCGAGCCGCGACAATCCCCTGATCGGTCATGATCACGACGGAGAATGCGCCACGGACCTGTGTGAGGGAATCGATCACCCGCTCGAGCAGAGTGTCCGCTCGCGAATGGGCAATCAGATGAATGATGACCTCCGTATCCGAGGTCGATTGGAAGATCGCGCCATAGGCTTCCAGTTCACTGCGAAGCATGGTGGCATTAATCAGATTGCCGTTATGGGCCACCGCTAGATTGCCAAATGCGAAGTTTACGCTCAGTGGCTGTACATTCTTCAAACCTGCGCCACCAGCGGTGGAATAGCGGTTGTGGCCGATGGCCATCGTGCCCGGCAGACGCGACAACGCTTGTTGCGAGAAGATATCAGCGACAAGCCCTTGGCCTTTTTCGATGTGAAACTGCTCGCCATCATTCGACACGATGCCGGACGCTTCCTGCCCTCGATGCTGCAAGGCATAGAGACCCAGATAAGCGAGGTTCGCCGCTTCCTTATGACCATAGATGCCGAAGACGGCACATTCGTCGTGAAACTTATCGGGAGAGATGATCGGTAACTTTTTGGCCATGACGTTTGTGTCCTAGTCCTGACCCAACGCGCGAGGAATAGCCGACACCCAACGATCATGCAGGACATTCAGATCAAGATCGACGGTGCAGCCTTCTGTACGTTGATCACCTTCCAGCCGGATCACGAACCGACTTCCTCCGACTGTGCCGATCTTGGCGGCAGGCACACCGGCATCCCAGATCTGATCCAACACAGCTTCCGCCTGTTCCGGTTTCACAGACAGCACAATGCGCGATTGGCTTTCTCCGAAGAGCAGGGCATCGCGGCGCAGGCCATCGAGCGGTAATTGTACCATAGCCCCCACATGCCCATTTGGACCAGAGATACAACACTCCGCCAAGGCGACCGCGAGTCCCCCGTCTGAGCAATCATGAGCCGATTGGACTAATCCTGCCCGGATCAGGCGAATCGTACAGGTCTGAACCGCCTGTTCATCTTTCAGGTTCAGTAACGGCGGCGACCCTTGTTCGCGATGGTGCAGCACTTTGAGATACTCCGTTCCTCCTAGATCTTCGCGGGTCTTCCCCAGCAGGAGAATCACGTCACCGGCGCGTTGAAACGATTGCGTCACGGTGCGCTCAGCCTCTTCGATCAAGCCCACCATACCAATCATCGGGGTGGGGTAAATCGACAGATCGTTGGTCTCATTGTACAAACTCACATTTCCGCTCACGATGGGTACGTGCAACGCCTCACAGGCATCCTTCAGGCCTTCGACAGCCAGGACGAACTGCCACATCACCTCCGGCCGCTGAGGGTTGCCGAAATTCAGACAATCGGTGACACCGATCGGCTCCGCCCCAGCACAAGCCAGATTGCGCGCGCACTCCGCGATGGCGATCTTGGCGCCTTCGTACGGATTGAGCAGGCAGTACCGCCCGTTGCAGTCGACCGACAGGGCCAAAGCCTTGTTGGTGCCTTTTACCCGCAGCACCGCCGCATCCGATCCTGGACGGACCATCGTGTTGGTGCGCACCATGTGATCATACTGCTCATAGACCCAGCGTTTACTGGCAATGGTCGGCGATTCCAACAACGCGAGCAAGGCCGCATTGGCATCCTTCACGTCGGGCAGCGCATCATGATTTAATGCCTGCAACATCTCCTGATAGGCAGGGGGAGCACTGGGCCGGTCATACCGCGGAGCATCGTCGGCCAGAGCCTTGGCCGGAACCTCCGCCACCACTTCCCCATTCTCCTTGAGCACTACCTTGCCCGTATCCGTCACCCGACCGATCACCGCGACGTCCAGGTCCCATTTACGACAGACGCTGATGACCTCTTCCTCCCGCCCGGCTTTGGCCACCATCAACATGCGCTCTTGCGACTCCGACAGCATAATTTCGTAAGGAGTCATGCCCGGCTCACGACGCGGCACGTTCGCCAACTCTAATTCGACGCCGGTCCCTTCTCGGGAAGCCATCTCACAGGCCGAACTCGTCAAACCTGCAGCGCCCATGTCCTGAATCCCGACCAGGCAATCACCGGCCATTAACTCCAGGCAGGCCTCCAACAGCAGCTTCTCCGTGAATGGATCACCCACCTGCACGGTCGGGCGCTTTTGGGCAGCCTGTTCATCAAAGGAGTCCGATGCCATGGTCGCGCCGTGAATACCGTCCCTTCCGGTCTTTGAGCCGAAATAAATCACCGGATTGCCGACACCGGCCGCCTTGCCCAGAAAAATCTTGTCTTTCTTCGCAATGCCCAGGCAGAACACATTCACCAACGGATTCAATGCATAGATGTCGTTAAAGACAATCTCGCCACCCACCGTCGGCACGCCCATGCAATTCCCGTAGCCCGCGATTCCCGCCACCACACCTTTAAGGAGATGACGCGTGTGCGGACTGTCCAATCCCCCGAATCGCAGGGAGTTCAACAATGCGATCGGCCGAGCCCCCATCGTAAAAATATCGCGCAGAATACCCCCGACTCCGGTCGCTGCTCCCTGATAGGGCTCGATGAAAGACGGATGGTTGTGCGACTCCATCTTGAACACCGCACACAGGCCGTCGCCGATATCGACGGCGCCTGCATTTTCTCCCGGGCCCTGCACCACACGCGGCCCGGTTGTGGGCAACTTCTTCAAGTGGATGCGGGAACTCTTATACGAACAATGCTCGCTCCACATCGCGGAGAACATGCCCAGCTCAGTCCAGTTCGGCTCACGCCCCAGAATGTCGAGGATTTTCTTATATTCCTCCTCACTCAACTTGTGCTGTTCAAGGATAGCCGGGGTCACGACAAAGGCTTTCATACGTTATACATTCTCAATGGTAGCTAATGAGCGATGAGTCCTGGACACTACGTGCATCCACAGACTCATCACGCGCCGACCAACCTGGTCTGTACCTCGGATGTGCCGAACGCGCTCAAGATCGACAGGAAAATCAATCGTCCGTCCTCGTTGCCCAAAACCGATTCCGCACTCCGCTCTGGATGGGGCATCATGCCCAGCACGTTCCCATCGGCATTCATGATGCCGGCAATATTGTCCAAAGAACCGTTGGGGTTGGCTGCGGGCGTTACTTTTCCCTCAGCGGTGCAGTATCGAAAAATCACCTGCGCATTGGCCTTGATGCCGCCGAGCGTGACCGGATCCGTGTAATAATTGCCGTCGGCGTGGGCGATTGGAATCTTCAACACCTGACCGGATTCACAGCGATGCGTGAACCGGGTCGCTGCATTTTCCACCTTCACGTATACATCCTTGCAGATGAAATTCAGCGACGTGTTTCGCAGCATCACCCCGGGCAATAGGCCGGCCTCCAGAAGAATCTGGAAGCCGTTGCAGATACCGATAACCAGCCCCCCCCTGTTGGCAAATTCCTTGACCGCTCCCATCACCGGAGAAAACCGCGCAATGGCGCCGGTTCGCAAATAGTCACCGTACGAGAATCCACCCGGCAGCACGACGGCATCAAGCCCGGACAACTGCGCGTCCTTATGCCAGATCATCTCCACAGATTGACCCAGCACATCTTTAAACACATACGCGCAATCGTGATCACAATTGCTGCCGGGAAACACCACTACGCCGATTTTCATAATTCTCAAGAGCTTATGATTTATGACCGCTGGCGTATCACACACGACCGGAAAGAGGTCTTGGTGTCCGCCATCGGCAATACGCGATAAGCTATCTGCTCCTATGTGAGTTCGTACCGATATTCCTCAACCACCGTATTCGCCAGCAACTGCTCACACATCCGCTTCACTTGCGCATCGGCCTTGGCGCGGTCCGTCTCGTTCAGATCCACTTCCATGTACTTGCCGACCCGCACATTGGCGGCATTGTTGAACCCGAGCGAGTCCAGCGCATGTTCGATGGCCTTCCCCTGCGGATCCAGGATGCCCTGCTTCAACGTCACATGAATTTTGGCTTTCATGATGTCTTTCCTGCCTGCTGCAGTGTCTTCATACTGTTCTTCACGTACCGGCGAATCCAAAAAATCACCCCCACGGTTCCAAGCCCCGCCAGCGACAATAAAATGAACGCCCATCGCCAGGGCGACTCTTCGAGATGGTAGGCCATCATCGCGACCGTGGCAGCCCACACCAGGATGGCCAACACCAGGCCGTAGTTCAGAAATAGTTGCAGAAACCGGTTCATCTTTCCCCACCCCACCTCTGAAATTCCAGCCAGGTTGCCGGGGGGAGAGTGAGGCGGGCGGCTCCTGCGCGCATCTAACGAGGGCCTTCCGAGGCCGCGCGTTGCGCGAGCAGAGCCGTCTGCCTCACCCTCTCCTAACCGCAGACCCTTTTCAACACCTCCTGATACGCCTCTTCGATCTTGCCCAAGTCCTTCCGAAATCGGTCCTTATCCATCGATTCTTTCGTGGTCTGATCCCAGAACCGGCAGGTGTCGGGAGACACTTCATCGGCCAAAATCAGGCGATTGTGAAACACACCGAACTCCAGCTTAAAATCGACCAAGAGCATTCGACGCTCTTTGAAAAACGGCAGCAACACCCCGTTGATCTTGTGGCCCAATTCACGCATCTCACGCAGTACCGCAGGAGTGGCCACATTCAGCAGGCGCAGGTGATCATCATTCACCAGGGGATCACCCAAGGCATCATCCTTGTAGTAAAACTCAATGATCGCCGGCTCGATCGTTGCGCCTTCCTTCAGCCCTAACCGCTTGGCCAAACTGCCCGCCACCACGTTCCTGACCACGACCTCCACGGGCACAATCGTCACTTTTTTCGTGAGCATCTCGCGATCGCTCACCCGTTCGATGAAATGCGTCGCAATTCCATGCTGCTCCAGGAGACGGAACACCCGCTCCGAGACTTTGTTGTTGACCACCCCTTTCTCAACGATGGTCCCGCGTTTCTGAGCGTTAAAGGCCGTCGCATCATCCTTGAAATACTGCAACACCTGATCCGGCCGCTCGGTCGTAAAAATCTTCTTGGCCTTGCCTTCGTAAATCATGGTCCCTGTCGGTTCGCCAGCCATCTCCGCTCCTCCACTACCGCGCGAACAGTTCTAAAACGTCATCCAGCGGCCTGATTGTGCCCAGCAACGTGGGGTAACCGAAACGCCGATCATGCCGGTATTCCTTCACCTGCTCAAGCGCGCGGATCAAGCCCTGAAAATCTTCCAGTTTGTCCGTCTCGAAATAGGTGATGAAGTCAAAGTCGTCGAGACCGCTCGAATGATACAGTTTCCGTTTGACCGAGGCACTGTACGGCAGCGCGGCTTCCGTGTGCTCCTGCATGAGCGCCCCACGACTCGCGTGATCGAGCCCCCACCACTCGGCATCTTTTCTGATCGGGATGACGATGGCGTAAGACTTGGCGCCGGCATCACCCGGCACTTGCAGGGCCTGCTTGATGTCCTCAGGGAAACCAGGCACGTAGACCCCCGGCCTGGTCAACCCATGGAAATAGCTGGTCGGAACCAGGTGACGTCCGAATCGGGTTCCCAGCAAGGACGTGAGAAATTGCTGCGTATCCGATAATGCATGGGCGTGGACTCTGAACATAAAGTCGGCATGGTCCGAGAGCCCACGGAGCAGATAGGATTCGATCACGACATTACGCGAAAACTGTTCGATCAGCCCTTTCACCTCTGCCACGGCAATGACGCGTGCCTCCCCGGGGAGGTCCCACCAATCATGATCCATTTGAAAAGCGGCAAACGTGCCGTACACACCAGGCTGTGTCAGCAATGCCTCGCGATCAGCCGCTCGAACGGGCCAAGCCGTCGCCACGAGCAGGAAGGCCACACACAGTGCCGTTCGCACCACCGCCGTGAGGCTCATGCTCGCCTCTTGCGCCGCTTCGCAGGAATTGCACGGGCCCCGAAGACTCGGCGGAACACCTGATCCAGGTGCCGCAAATAGTACATCGGGTCGAAACAGGCCATGATCTCGGTCGGCTTCAGATGAGTCGTGATGAACGGATCGCGCCGGACCAATTCCTGAAATCCGCCCCCGCCCTTCCACGCAGTCATGGCATTGCGTTGCACGGCTTCATACGACTCCTTGCGCTGAGCCCCCTTATCGATCAACGCGAGCAGGAGCCGCTGCGAGTAGACCAGCCCCCCGGTCAAATCCAGATTCCGCTGCATCCGCTCGGGATACACCACCAGATTCCTGACCAGGTCCGTGACGCGGGCCAACATGTAATCAATCAGAATAGTGCTGTCAGGCATGATCACTCGCTCGACTGAGGAGTGGCTGATATCCCGTTCATGCCACAGTGCGACATTTTCCATCGCCGCCAGGCTGTTGCTGCGTACGAGACGCGCTAAACCGCACAAGTTCTCCGAGGCAATCGGGTTGCGCTTGTGCGGCATCGCCGAGGAGCCCTTCTGCCCTTCGGAGAAATACTCCTCCGCTTCCAGCACCTCCGTCCGTTGGAGGTGACGGATCTCCGTCGCGATCTTCTCGATGGTGGCGGCCAGCAGCGCCAGCGCAGAGGCATAGGCCGCATGGCGGTCACGTTGCACGATCTGGTTCGACACCGGATCGGACGCGAGCCCCATCTTCGCACAGACATACTCTTCGATTTCAGGACCTTGATGCGCAAACGTCCCCATCGCACCGGATAGTTTGCCGACGGCAATGTCCTTTCGCGCCGCTTGGAGCCGCGTTCGGTGCCGACAGGCTTCTTCATACCAAATTGCCAACTTAAACCCGAAGGACACCGGCTCGCCGTGGATGCCGTGCGAACGGCCGACCATCACCGTATGACGATGCTCCAGCGCGCGCTTTTTCAAAACGGCGATCAACTCGTCGAGGTCTTCGAGAATGAGGTCCAATGCCTCGGTCATCTGCACCGCCAGGGATGTGTCCACGATATCGGACGACGTGAGCCCCATGTGGAGAAAGCGATGATCCGGCCCGACGGAGGCCATCAGTGATTCGAGAAAGGCGATGACATCGTGTTTCGTCACCTTTTCGATTTCGGCGATACGCGCCACATCGATCTTCGCTTTTTTGCGGATCTTTGCGCTCGTGCCATGCGGAATCTGTCCGGCGCGTTCAAAGGCCGCGCAGGCCTGCAGCTCAACTTCCAACCAAATCTCATACTTGTGCGTGAGATCCCAGATCGCGCTCATGCGAGGCCGGGTATATCGCTCAATCATCGCCACCTCGTGAAACGAACACCGTGAATCGCAAACAGGTGCAAGGTTTCTTCTTCCATCGCCTTTTTATTGTCTGACTTGTACGGTCCAACTACCTAATCGCTCCCGACGACCGGTAATTCCGGAAACGCGCGCTTGCGTTCCAATCGGGCGTCCGCGCCCAACACCTTGTCGAGAATGCCGTTCACAAACTTGGAGGCTTCCTCATCGCCGAAACTTTTCGCCAGCTCGATCGCTTCGTTCAGCGTCACCTTGGCCGGCACTTCCGGTACGTAGAGCAACTCGAAACATCCCAGACGCAGAATGTTCCGGTCGATGATCGGCATGCGGCCCACTTTCCAATTGGTCGCATAGGACCCGATCAGCGCATCCAGCTCCTTCGCATGGGTGCGGACGCCGGCGACCAGCCGTTCCGCGAACGCCCTCAGCTCCTCCGTGAGCGGATACTGGACCCAGAAATCATCCAGCCACGGACCGGCCTGGCCATGAATATCGTACTGAAAGAGAATTTGTACGGCCCGTTCCCGGGCCTGATGTCGAGAGGCCATAGTGCCACGCCGTTCAGCGCTTCGACCTCGCTGCTGGACGCCCGGCCGGTCGCGCGGGAGCCGCGGAGGGCGGAGCATCCTCGGTCATGTCCTTTTTGAGCAACCGCATCACATTGACCATTTCGATCGCCGTTTTGGCGGCATCGGCCCCACGGTTCAGCTTGTCCGGATCCGCCCGCTCAATCGCCTGCGCCACCGTATCGGTTGTGAGCACGCCAAAGATGACCGGTATATTTGATTCCATCGAAGCCTGGAGAATGCCTCTGCTGACTTCGGAACTGATGTATTCGAAGTGGGGAGTGTCGCCGCGAATCACGGCGCCGAGACAAATTACTGCATCGAACCGACCGGATTTGGCCAATTGTCGCGCCACCAGGGGAATTTCAAACGCGCCCGGTACCCGGACGACTTCGATCGCGTCGTCCGCCACCCCGGCCTTGCTTAAGGCCTTCACACATTCGGTCAATAATCGGCTGGTGACGAACTTGTTGAACCTGCTCGCCACGAGGCCGAAGGTCAGACCCGTCGCGTCTTGGGAGCCTTTGCGAAGCTTCATGGAATGCAATACCGAGTCAGACGTTTCCTGGAATCTGCGTGTGCCGAAGAAAAAGAGGAATCATACCTGGAAACGCCCACAAATGGCTACACGTTTCAGGGCGCGACGCTCTCACCTTTCCGACGAGAGCGACCCGGACCGAGACGCAGCGGCAGGCTAAACCTTTTTCAACAAGTGGCCGAGTTTGGCTTTTTTCGTGCGGAGATATTTTTCATTGTCGGCGCGAGGAGGAATCTCGATCGGCACCCGCTCCACAACCTTGAGCCCATACCCTTCAATGCCCACGATCTTGCGCGGATTATTCGTAATCAGACGGATGCGATGCAACCCAAGTTGCACGAGGATCTGGGCGCCGACACCGTAGTCACGCAAATCGGCTTTGAAACCGAGCTGGAGATTCGCTTCCACCGTATCGCTGCCCGAATCCTGTAAGCCGTACGCGCGGATTTTATTCAACAAGCCGATCCCGCGCCCCTCCTGGTTGAGATAGAGCAAAACCCCGCGGCCGTCTTTTTGGATGATCTCCATCGCGCGATGCAGCTGCTCACGACAGTCACAACGCAACGACCCCAACACATCCGCAGTCAAGCAGCCGGAATGGACCCTCACCAGCATGGGAGTCTCCGGATCCACCTTGCCCTTCACGAGCGCGATATGGGTGGCGCCGTCGATATCATTTTCAAACGCAATCGCTTCAAAATCACCGAAGGTCGTGGGCAGAAAGGCGCTGGCCGCCCGCCGCACGAAGGTTTCACGATGCATCCGGTATTCGATCAAGGCCTTGATCGTGACCATCTTCAACTTGTGACGCTTGGCAAACTTGGCCAATTCCGGCACGCGGGCCATCGTGCCGTCCTCATTCATAATTTCGCAAATGACGCCCGCGGGGTAGAGCCCCGCCAGCCGGGCGAGATCCACCGATCCTTCCGTCTGCCCCGCCCGCCGCAGCACACCGCCTACCTGGGCTTTGAGGGGGAAGATATGGCCCGGACGTGCCAGGTCTGCCGGTGAGCTGCGAGGGTCGATCGCCACATGAATCGTCGTGGCACGGTCGGCAGCCGAAATGCCGGTCGTAATCCCCTTGCGGGCGTCGATCGAGACCGTAAAGGCCGTCCCGAACGTGGCCGTATTTTCCACCGCCTGCGGCGCCAGCTGCAGTTCTTCGACCCGTTCCGGCGTGAGCGCCAGGCAAATCAAGCCTCGCGCATGTTTGGCCATGAAGTTGACGGCCTGCGGCGTGACCTTCCCGGCCGCCATCACGAGATCACCTTCGTTTTCCCGATCCTCATCGTCGACGAGGATGATGAACTTCCCCTTCTTAATGTCCTTGATTGCGTCTTCGATCGAATTGAATGGTGTCGCCATATTCCCCCGAATGTCCACGGACCGGCCTGCGATGGGTGGCCCAGCTAACCCTTTTCAAACCGCCCCTGTCAACGGGAAAAACCGCCGGCGTTGGGCGACGACACGACGCCCGGAGGGCCCCACCGGAGCACAGGACTGACCGTCATCGCGGCGATCACGCTGGCCACGGCCAAGCCCGCAAACCCGAACACAAACGTCCCCGTTCCTTCCCGCAGGAGCCCGAATCCAATCGGTACCAGAAACCCACCGATCCCGCCGGCCGCCCCGACCAGTCCGGACGCGAGACCGATCTCATTGGGAAACCACTCCGACACAATCTGAAAAATCACGCCGTTCCCGAACCCCATTACTGCAATCGTCAGGACCAATAGCCCCAAGGCCCAGGGCAGGGCGGGCAGAGACCCGGTGAGAGCCGTGATCAACGCCAACACCACAAAGACGCCCGCCAGAACCGGGACCCCGCCCCATCGATCCGCGACCGCCCCTCCAACGGGACGGATCAAGCTCCCCACGAACCCGCACAACGCGGCCATGGCACCGGCAACAATGGGGTCACTGCCATAATGTTCATGCAACAGGACGGGGAGAAAACTGGTGAGCCCGACGAATCCGCCGAAGGTGATCCCATAGACCAGGCACAGCCACGAAACCGATCGGACGTGCATCATGCCCCAGGCGGCGTGCCACCAGGCCCCTCCTGCGGAGGAACCGGCCCGCTCGGCTTCCCGGACCACAAACGCAAACAGACCAAAGACCATCGTCACCGGCAGCGCCAACATTCCGCAGGCTCCGTGCCATCCCCATGCCGACTCCCACTGAGGGGCCAACAACAGGACCAGCACCGTCCCGATATTACCGGATGCCACCAACCCCAAAACGAGGCCTTGATGGGCCGGTGGATAGGCTCGACCGGCGACCGGCATGGCCACCGCGAAGCTGGCCCCGCCGGCGCCGAGCAGCAGCGCGATGCCGAGCAGTTCCTCATAACTCGTGCCGCCGAGCGCGGCCCAGAGAATCGCGATCAGCTCAAGCCCAAGCACCAACAGCCCGGTCCGTTTGGCGCCAAACCAATCGCATGACCACCCGGCGACAATACGCAGAATCGCCCCGCTCAGCAGCGGCAAGGCAACCAGCATGCCTTGTTGAGCCGGGGTGAGATGTAACGCATCTCCTATGGATACAGCCAACGCGCCGAACAGCAACCACACCATGAAACTCACGGTCAGATGCAACCAGGCGCCGGCCAACGTCGGCCAATGCCCGCTCCGAAGGGCTTCCGCGAAGGAACTCAGACTCATGGCGACGAATTCTCCGGCACCGCCGGCCTCAACCGGAACAGATCGACGCACGCGCAATGCTCACGCACTATACGAGGCACGCTTTCTGAGACGCAAGGGAGACGGGAGCCCTCAGCACGCCGCCTTGTTGCCTGACGCCCGACATCTGGTATAGTCAGCCCCTGGACCCACGAAATTACGCACCATGGCACAACCGAAACACAGAAAAGAGTCCGACCTCCAGGCAGAACTGGACGAAGACTCACTCGAACCAGAAGTCTTGGAACCCACGGACGAGGAAGTCACGGAAGAACATGAAGCGGCCGATCGGCAGCCGTCGAAGGAGCCGGAGTCCGCCCCGTTGAGCACGTCCCTCGTTCCCGTCACAACCCTGCAGCAATACCTGACGGAAATCCGCCGCTATCCCTATCTCAGCAAGGAAGAAGAGTTACGTCTCTTCGAGGAATACCAGCTCCGCGGGAGCCGCGATGCGGCGATGAAGCTCATTCTGGCCAATCTGCGGGTATCCGTCTCCATCGCCTCCGAATATCTGCATACAGGCGCCGACCATATGGACCTGATCCAGGAAGGCAACGTCGGACTCCTGCAAGCGATTAAAAAGTTCGACCCGACGAAGAACGTGCGCTTTTACGCCTACGCGGCCTGGTGGTCCAGGGCCTACATTCTTCGCTACCTGCTGAACACCTATCGTCTCATCAAAGTCGGCACCACGCAGGATCAGCGCAAACTGTTCTACAACCTGAAAAAGGAAAAGGCCAAACTCGAACGAGAAGGATTTGCGCCGGACAGCAAACTGTTGGCTGACCGCCTGAATGTGCGTGAACGCGATGTCATCGAAATGGACCAGCGGCTGGGCAGTTGGGAGTTATCCCTCGATCAACCCATCGGCCAGGAACATGACGGCACGCTGATGGATATCCTGCCGGCCCATGAGCAACCGGCGGACGAACGCTTGGCCGATACCCAACTCAAGGCCCTCTTCCGGCGCAAACTAGCGGAATTCACCAAGACGCTCGACGAGCGCGAGGAAGACATTCTCCGCAATCGCATTCTGTCCGAGACCCCGCTCACGCTGGAAGACATGGGCGCCAAATATGGCATCACGAAGGAACGAACCAGGCAACTGGAGGCCCGCATCATCAAACGACTGCGTGATTTCATCAAGAAGGACGTGAAAGACTTTGACCGCCTTCGGATGTAGGGCGAGGCGCCACGACAAGATCGGCCCCACCGGCCTCCTGCTCGCAACCATGCTCGTCTTCCTCAGTGTCCTCCCCGCCCATGCCGCCTCCCCGATCACGCTGGAAAATGCCCGGCCAGGACAGTCCGACTGGGTCCTGACCGATCCCGCAGACCATGAAGTCGAGGGCTACGCCTCCGCCACCAGCATCAATCGTGGCGAGCCACTGCGCTTCTACATTCACAGCACCGACCCCACGGTGACGATCGCCATCTACCGCATGGGCTGGTATGGAGGGAGCGGCGCGAGGTTGATGCGTGGCGGGATTACGATTCCGGGGGTCCGGCAACCCATGCCCACCGCCGATCCGGTCACCGGGCTCATCGAATGCGACTGGCAGGTATCCTATACACTCAGCACCACCACAGACGACGATCAGGAGTGGCGCAGCGGGATCTACCTCGCCAAGCTGACCGGGTCCAGCAGCGGAAAACAAAGTTACATCATCTTTGTCGTCAGGGAAGACGACCGCCCCGCCGAACTCCTGTTTCAATCCAGCGTCACCACCTTTCAGGCCTACAACAACTGGGGCGGCAAATCGACCTATCCATCGAACAGCCAGGACGAGCGATGGGCCCGCAAGGTCTCCTTCAATCGTCCGTATGGCCGGAGCCAACATCCGCGCGGCGGGAGCGGCACCGGTGCCGGAGAATTTCTCACCGCCATGTCGATCCACCCCACCCGCACGCTCTCGACCGCCGGCTGGGAATACAACATGGTGCGTTGGTTGGAACGTCAGGGGTATGACGTGACCTATAGCACCGATATCGACACGCACAGCAGGGTGGATTTCTGGAAGGGCCGCCGGGCCTGGCTGTCGGTCGGCCACGATGAATACTGGTCACAGGAGATGCGACACCATGTGGAGGCCGCTCGCGGCCAAGGGCTCGGGCTCGGGTTTTTTTCTGCCAATACCTGCTATTGGCAGATCAGGCTGGAACCCAGCCCGGTGACGGGTGAGCCGAACCGGACCATGGTCAGTTATAAGGAAGTGGCCCTGCAGGAGGACCCCCTGGCCCTGGACGGCGATCCGTCGAACGACCACCTGATCACGGTACAGTGGCGTGAGCCGCCCGTGAATCACCCCGAGCATCAACTGCTCGGCGTCATGTACGAAACCGTGCCCGTCGATGGAGACATCCTGGTCACCCAGCCGTCGCATCCCCTGTTTGAAGGCGTCGACCTGCCGCCGGACCGCCGACTCCCCGGCCTGCTGGGCTATGAGATTGACCGGGCGTTTCCCGACGGACCTGCCGGCCTGACCATCCTGGCGCATTCTCCTTACCCAAGGGATAGGCAGGTGGTCTATGGCGATATGACTCTCTACCAAGCCCCGAGCGGCGCTTCCGTATTTGCCGCGGGAACCATGCAATGGAGCTGGGGCCTCGACGACTACAATGCCCCTTCGCTACGAAGCCCCCGGTCCAATGAGGCCGCGCGTCAGATTACCGCCAATGTGCTGAAACTCTTGGGGGCGAGCGCCATTCCGGCACGACCATAGGCAGCTCACCCGCTCCTCCCTTTCAATCTTCCACAGTCCCTCCAGGAGTCCGCTACGGAAACTTCGCCAACCCGCAAGACATCACGCTTCGACCGGCTCAGAAGAATCAACGACTTATGTCACACTTTCCCATTGCTTCTGCGAGAAGAATAATTTTATAGTCCATCCCTTGACTTGCCTCTTCCTGGCGCTATCTATGTGTCGAGTTTTCTGCAGGTAGCCCTTGCAGTAACACGTCAGAGCTGAATTTCCAGCTTTCACACAACTGTACATCAGGGCCGAGACGCTCACTAATCTAAGAGGAGGATTGGGTATGGCTACGGAATCGAAAGAGAAGAAGTCGACGGCTGCGAAGAACTTCCAGCCCCTGGGTGATCGTCTGTTCGTCACCTACACCGAGGAAATGGAACGCACCGCCGGCGGGATCTATGTTCCTGACTCCGCGAAGGAAAAGCCGCAACGGGGTATCGTGCAGGCAATCGGCAAGAAGGTCGAGAACATCAAGGTCGGCGACCAGGTCTTGTTCGACAAGTATTCCGGCAGCAAGCTGCGGATCGAAGACGAAGAGTGCCTGATCCTCAAGGAAGAGGACATCCTGGGCATCTTCACCCACTAATTCCTACTCACCCGACTAACACGATCATCTGACGACTAACGGAGGACGACTATGGCAAAGCAATTGTTGTATAGCGAAGCGGCGCGGGCAGCCATCCTGAGAGGGGTGAACCAGCTCGCCGATGCCGTGAAGGCGACGCTCGGCCCCAAGGGCCGGAATGCGATTTTGGACAAGAAGTTCGGCGCCCCGACGATCACCAAGGACGGCGTGACCGTGGCGAAGGAAGTCGAGTTGAAGAATCCGTACGAGAACATGGGCGCCCAGCTGGTTCGCGAAGTCGCCAGCAAGACCAGCGACACGGCCGGTGACGGAACCACCACCGCCACAGTGTTGGCCCAGGCGATCTATCGGGAAGGCGTCAAGAACATCACCGCCGGTGCCAACCCGATGGAAATCCAGCGCGGCATCAACAAGGCCGTGGAAGTCGTGATCGGCGAGCTGAAGAAGCTCAGCAAGCCCTGCCAGAACAAGACCGAGATCTCCCAGGTCGGCACCATCTCCGCCAACAACGACAAGACCATCGGCGACCTCATCGCAGAAGCGATGGAAAAGGTCGGCAAGGATGGCGTCATCACGGTGGAAGAAGCCAAGTCGATGACCACCTCGTTGGACGTCGTTGAGGGTATGCAGTTCGATCGCGGCTACATCTCTCCCTACTTCGTGACCAACGCCGAGCGGATGGAAGCGGTCATGGACGAGCCGCTCATCCTCATCAACGAAAAGAAAGTCAGCAGCATGAAGGACCTGCTCCCGGTCCTCGAGCAGGTGGCCAAGCTGGGCAAGCCGCTCATCATCATTGCTGAAGAAGTCGAAGGCGAAGCGCTTGCGACCCTCGTGGTCAACAAGCTCCGCGGGACCCTCAATGTGTCGGCCGTGAAAGCCCCTGGTTTCGGCGATCGCCGCAAGGCCATGCTGGAGGACATCGCGATCCTCACCGGCGGCCAGGTCATCTCTGAGGACCTCGGCTTGAAGCTGGAAAACGTCAAGCTCACGGACCTCGGCCGCGCCAAGCGCGTCACGATCGACAAGGACAACACCACGATCGTCGAAGGTCATGGTGATCCGAAGAAGATCGAAGGCCGCGTGAAGCAGATCAAGGCCCAGATCGAAGAAACCACCTCGGATTACGATCGCGAGAAGTTGCAGGAGCGGTTGGCGAAGATCGTCGGCGGTGTGGCCGTCATCAACGTCGGCGCCGCGACCGAGACCGAAATGAAGGAAAAGAAGGCGCGCGTGGAAGACGCGTTGCACGCCACCAAGGCGGCCGTCGAGGAAGGCATCGTTCCCGGCGGAGGCACGGCCTATCTGCGCTGCCTCAAGGGCTTGGATTCCCTGAAGGACCTGCCTTTGGAGCAGAAAGTCGGCGTGGATATCGTGCGCCGCTCGCTCGAGGAGCCGGTTCGTCAGATTGCTGCCAACGCGGGAGCCGAAGGTTCCGTGGTGGTCGGCCGCGTCCGTGAGGACAAGAACCCGAACGGCGGCTACAACGCCGCTACCGACGAATACGTGGACATGATCAAGACCGGCATCATCGATCCGACCAAGGTGTCGCGCTGCGCCTTGCAGAACGCCGCCAGCGTCGCGGGCTTGATGCTGACGACCGAAGTCATGATCACGGAGTTGCCGGAAGAGAAGAAAGAGCCTGCCGGTGGCCATGCTGGTCACAACCACGGCATGGAAGGGATGTACTAAGGTTTCCGTTTCTTCTTCGCTGTCGAAGACCGGTCCGGCGGTGGCCCCGCCGGACCGGTCTCTTTTTCGAGCCGAGACGTGCTGCGACGGGAGTGGCCTTCCGCCGCAGCCACCACCGCAGCCAACAAATCCGACGTTTCGGGGTGGTAGAAGAATAATCGGAAGGTGTGGTGCACCACTGCCGTGTGCCGCTGCCGATCTGCCAGAAATTGCTCCAGCGCCGCCTGACGCGACTCCGCCTGATACCCCATTCGAATCGCACAACGCTGCAACTCCTCGCTACTATCGGGAAGTGCGTGTGTCTGCAAGTCATGCATCATCTGCAATTTGTGTTCGACATCCCGTAGAAACCAATAGGCCTCAGTCAGCCGCTGCTCGTCACCCTCGTTGACGAATCGGTGCCGGCAAAAGCGGCGCAGCGCCCCCACGGTTTTACGGTCGAGAATCCCTGGGACCGACCGGCCGACCAACACCTGAATCGTCTGGACCAGAAATTCAATCTCCCGAATGCCCCCGGTCCCCAACTTCACGTTCCGGTGCTGATGTCCACGCATGGCGATCTTTTCATCGATCATCTCCTTCACGGCTCGGACCTCACGAATGACGGCAAGCGCACGTTCTCGTGTCAGAGGACGGGGATCAGGCTGAAAGACGAAACCTTCCGCCATCTGGACAAAGGCCTGCCCGACCGCAGGGGAACCGGCGACCGGCCACGCCTTCAGCAGTGCCAGCCGCTCCCACACCTGCCCGCGCTGCGCGTAGTACTTCGCATAGGCCTCTACCGACCGCGCCAGTTGTCCCACAGTGCCTTCCGCGCGGAGCCGCAGATCCACCCGAAACACGGCACCCTCTCTCGTCTGCTCGGCCAACGCCTTCGTCAAGGAACGAGCCAGCATCTCAAAGTATTCTTCGTTCGAGACGGCCTCGACCCTCGCCTGACGGCTGCCCTTCGCCTTTCGCGTCTCTCCTTCAGCGGAGCCGTAGACATAGATGAGATCCACATCGGAACTGTAATTCAGTTCATGGGCGCCGAGCTTGCCCATGCCGATCACAACAAACTCCGTCTCCACCCAGGTGCCGTCCGCGAGCTGATGCATGGGCGTGCCGTGCAGCGCCTTGAGGGCCTTATCGACGATTTCATAGGCGGCATGAATGAGGACGGAGGCGAGGTCCGACAAGGACGCGGTCGTTTCCTCCACCGTGGCCAGGCGCAGCAAATCGCGCACGCCGACCCGTAACATTTCGCGACGTCGGACGCGCCGCAAGACATCCAACTTCAATTCCATGGCTTTGAGCGAACCGAGACTCTGGCGAAGCGCCGCCACCATGCCTGCTCTGGTCGGGGCCGTCGTCAACACGTCCTCCTCCGCCAACCAGTAGATCAGCATGGGATCTCGAATGAGCGCGAAAGCGAGCGAATCGCTGTTCCCGAAAATCGTGCACAGCAGGCCCAACATTCTGGGGGAGGATTGAAGGTATTGGATTAACGACGAGCGATTGACACTCCCCGCGAGCAAACGCTCCCAATGATTCAGGGCCTGGTCGGGATCGGCCGTTCGGGCAATTTCCGCCAGCAGCAAAGGGAGAATTGCGGCCAGCAGTCGACGGGTGTGCGGCTCCCCCGCCATACTCTGGATATTCGCGTCCGCTTCGGCCGCATGTCTCACACCATAGGGACCAAGAATCCTCACCACCTGCTCAGGTTCAAGTCCGGATGCGACCAGGAGAGGGGTCGGGTCTGGATACACAGGGGGCGCAGCGGAACCTGGACGCGGATCAGGTCCGTCCTGCTGAGGGGGGCGTCGTATCATGGCGCCGCATTATACTGGCGCAATTCTTCCGGTACAACGAGACCACCTTCGGGTATACTCCACAGCATCATGCTGCAGGCGACCACCGATCGCGAATCGATGCTGGCCACCCTCACACCGCTCTGCCACGGTGTGGAACCCGATATCCTGCACGACTTCGTCTCACGGATGGACCAGGACTATTTGGCGGTCTTTCCCCCTGCCATAATCGCCACACATGTCGCGCTCGCCGCCCACCTCACACCGGATCATCCCTGTGAAGTCCGATTTACCAAGCTCGACCGCGGACGCTGGACGATTACGATCGTCGCCTACGACTACTTTTCCGAATTCGCCACGATCTGCGGACTCCTGTCCGCCTTCGGCCTGAACATCGAAGAAGGACGCATCTTCACCTCCGCAGAAAGCGACCCACCCCGCCCGACACGCGCAAGCACGTCCTACGGCGAACGCCCCAGACCACAGAGTCGCCCTGGCCTCACCAGAAAGAAGATCGTCGACGTCTTCACGGTGAGTCCGACAGAGAAACAACCGTTTACCGCCGCAGAACAGAAACGGCTCACGGAGCAGCTCTCACGTATGATCCTGCTGCTGGACGACAATCAGTTCGACGAGGCACGGCAACAGGTCAACCGCCAACTCGTCGAGCACCTCGGCAAACGCCGCAGTTCCTTCAGTGGCCTGCTGCACACTGTCCAGATCACGTTCGACAACAGTCAGTCCGCGACCGATACCATCATGGACATCCGGTCGGACGACACACCGGCGTTTTTGTATGCCTTTGCCAACGCGCTGGCGATGCGCAACGTCTATATCAGCAAGGCGCAGTTTGCGATCGAAGACGGCAAACTGCATGACCGTTTTTACGTCCGCAATCGTTTCGGGCAGAAGCTGCTCGATCCGGTCGATCAGGAACAACTCCGCCTCACCGCCGTGCTCATCAAACAGTTCACCCATGCTTTGACCTGGGCGCCGGATCCAGCAAAGGCCCTGGAGTCCTTTGATCAGTTCCTCGATCTGATACTCGAAGGGTCGCGGCAGGCTGGAAAAAAACAGGCCTGGGACTTCATCAACGACAAGAAGACCTTTCCGCTACTGGCGAGGCTGCTCGGGGCGAGCGATTTTCTGTGGGAAGATTTTCTCAGACGGCAACATGTCAACCTACTGCCGCTGTTGAAGGACTACCGCGACGCCCCGCTGATTAAGCCACAAACCTCCCTGCGCAAGGAGCTGAACCGCATCATCGCGAAGGCAAAAACCGACGAGGCGAGGAAGGAAGCGCTCAACCGCTTCAAGGACCAGGAACTGTTCCGCATCGACATGAAACACATCGTCGAACCGGAAACCAGCCTCCCCGACTTCTCGCTCGCGATCTCGGAACTGGCCGAGGTGATTGTCGAACGCAGCCTCATCGATTGTCAGGCCAAGCTCATCAAGCTCTACGGCTCCCCTCGGCTCATCAATAAGAAGCCCTGCCCCTTCGCGGTACTCGGCGCGGGAAAATTCGGCGGGAGAGAAATGGGCTACGCCTCCGACATCGAGGTGCTCTTCGTCTACGGCGGCCCCGGGCGGACAAGCGGGAAGCAAGGCATCGAGAACAGCGAATACTTCGAGCGCCTCGCACAGGAATTTCTGCAGTGGATCGAGGCCAAGCAGGAAGGCATTTTCCACATCGACGTCCGGCTACGGCCGCATGGCGGCAAGGGCTCGCTCGCCAATGCGTTCGACGAAGTCTGCAAGTATTACAGTGCCGACGGGCAGGCTGCACCATTCGAGCGGCAGGCGCTCATTAAGCTGCGCCATATCGCGGGCGACGCCGCACTCGGCAAGAAAGTCGAAGCCCATCGCGACAGCTTCGTCTACAGCGGCGCACCCTGGGATCTGACGGTGGCGCTCGATCTACGGCGGCAGCAGGTGAAGCAACTTGTTGAGCCTGGGCAGATCAACCTCAAACACAGCCATGGCGGCATCGTCACGCTGGAGTACGCCATTCAGTACCTCCAAGTAATGCATGGCCACCGCTATCCCAGCCTGCGCACACCGAACACGCTCCGCGCAC
Source organism: Nitrospira defluvii (assembly GCF_905220995.1). Taxonomy (NCBI): domain Bacteria; kingdom Pseudomonadati; phylum Nitrospirota; class Nitrospiria; order Nitrospirales; family Nitrospiraceae; genus Nitrospira; species Nitrospira defluvii. The sequence goes on along the minus strand of NZ_CAJNBJ010000003.1, from coordinate 528 downwards.
TCGCAGCCCTGATTGACGCAGGCCTCATTCCCCGCGCCACCGGCGAGAACCTGCGCAAATCCTACCTCTTCATCCGCATGCTCATCGACGGCCTGCGCATGGTGCGCGGCAACACCAAAGACCTCGTCCTCCCTCCAGCGGACTCCGACGAATTCATCTTCCTCGCCCGCCGCGTCGGCTACCAGACCGAAGACTGGCAGACCGGGGCGAGACATCTCCAGACAGATATCGAAGAGCATATGAAGCAAAACAGACAGTTCTTCGAGAAGATGTTTGGGAAGGTGTGAGGGGGAATAGAGTTTGGCTCTTTCCATTGCCCCCGCACCCGCACATGAATGCATGATAGTCTTGCACTAAGGTCAGTACTCGTTGGACATGCACAGACTATTTGGGAGTATATCGAGATCTATCAGTTTCGAAGCAACATGGCCTTTGATTTTCTAGACAGAACACAGCTGGAAGCGTTTGATGCCCAGTGCATTCAGTACGGAAAGTATCACCATCTACTAGGGAAGGTCTGATTTATTC